>NZ_JBNPJZ010000109.1:0-21381 GCF_050312695.1 Bacillus sp. AF62
TTATAGTGGTGTCATACACCATTTTTTTTAAACCATCGAAGACAAACCGAATGTATCATCTAAATGAAAAAGGAGCGGTCCGATGGAATTAGAACAAGTTGTGTGCAAATATGAAACAAATTTATTACGTTTACCTTATGTTGTAGGAATAGGAATGGGATTGGTACAAGGAAAAGAAGTTATTCAAGTATTTGTTTCGAAAAAAGTACCACGTTCTCAATTAAAAGCAGCGGAACAAATACCTACACAATTAGAAACATACCCCACGAACATTATAGAAGTGGGGACCATTACAAATCATTACACAGGATAAGGGGGGAGTTGTAGGGAAAACATTCAAATATAAAGGTGTTGACGGTTCAAGAACAACAAGACATTCAAAAAGTGCAACAAAGTGTAGAGGATGATTTTTTACAGTTTCAGAATGTAACAGGTGTGGGAGTCGGTATTCAACAGGTAAATGGAGTTATGACAGGGACACTCTCTTTACTTGTAGTTGTAGACCAAAAACTACCTGTGGAAACATTAGAAACGAATTAAGTCATTCCAAAAGAAATAAACGGAATCAAAACTGGTGTCATTCAAACAGGTTATCTATTTGCTGGTTCAGCCTTAGTTACAATCGCCAATCATATCGAACATGTACGATATGATTGGCATCGAAGTGGCAGAAAACATATTATAAACATATCCTACCCATACGAGATCTATTTAAAATCTTATCATTAATATGGTATATAACTTTCTTTTTCTAAAACAAATGAAAAAACGAACACCATGCAATCTTTTTTAGCCCCTTTACAAGGATCTCAAACAAAAAGTACGCCTTGGTATTAAAACCAAGGCGTACCAATCTGGATGATGAGTAAGCACATGTTTACTGAACAGGTACTCATATGCGAATTACTCCGGAACAATATAATAATCTATCATAATTTTATATATATGACAAGATAAAAAGATGGGATGAGGCTATAATTTGCACCCTTTGTAAAGGACATTTTGAAAAAAATAGGCAACATCAAGAAAATGATTTCTGTATTCAACAGGAGTCATCTTTTTTAAATTCCATTGATATCTATAATGATTATAATACGTCATATATTTCTTAATCTCTTGTTTCAATCCATTAAAGGACGCGCAAGGTTTTATATGAGCTTCATCTTTCAGATGACCAAAAAACGATTCTTGTGAGGCGTTATCCCAACAGTTTCCTCTTCTTGAAATGTGTTGTCCAAGATTTAGTTTTTTGACTAGTTTTTGATAGGTAGAGCTTGCGTAGTGGGGGCCTTGATCTGAATGAATATAAGCACCTTCAGTCAATGGAATCCGAGGATTCCTTTTTAGTTTATAGAGAGTTGTCGTTACGAGCTCTAATGTCATCTGTGCTGAAACATGGTAAGCTAAAATTTCATTAGTTGAGCCGTCTAACAATGTAGATAAAGAGGCCCTTTGATTCTTACCGTAAACTAAATAGGTGATATCTGTAAGAAGTGTTTTCCCTGGGGTATTTTGTTTAAATTCCCGATTTAATTGATTCGGTACTATTCGATGTTCTTTTGTAGCTTTAAGCATTCTTTTATAAGGATTCACTTTGCGCACCAGACAGACAATCTCGTATTTCTCCATAATTCTACGATTTGAAATCAACCAATGATTCTTGGCGAGAGGATGAAACATACATCAAAATCAAAGAAGAAAAAATGTACTGATATCGCGCAATCGATTTTTATTTAAGTCGTAAACGAGATGCGAAGGCTGCCAAGTGTTTTCTAAAGAAAGCCTTGGCTTCTTGTCATGCCACAAAGCCGCGTTCGATAACGGCTGATGAAGATAAGGCTTATCCTGTTGCGATACGTGAACGAAAGGAAGAAAAATGTATAGCGTATGGTATACCACTTCGTGTGAAAAAATATTTAAACAATATCATCGAGCAAGATCACCGCTTTATCAAAAAACGGATTCGGAATATGCTTGGGTTGAAATCCTTGCGAACGGCTACAAAAATGATCGCTGAAATAGAAGCTATGTATATGATCAAAAAAGGACAAACTCTCCAAGGGGAGAACTCTGTCCAAAGGCAGATATATCTTATCAATGAAATCCTTGGTTTAACAGCATAAAGTTCCATTCCGCTAGGAATCTTTCGTTCTTTTTTATATTTTTATTATTTTTGCAACAAAACCATGTTTCTTCCACTTGAAAACAGCTACTTTAGTATGGGGATAATACAAAAAAATACCAACTGATGATTGGATTGTTACAATGAAGGGTGCATGGTTTAAATGACATCAAATATAGACTTTTACAAATGATATAATTTATTCATTTTTAATATACGGATTTTATGTTGTGAGGAGTATACAATATTCATTTGCTTATTCCCTCATTTCGAGGGGATGGGCAAAAACACCCTATATTTGTAGATTTGTTTGAACTGTCAATCAAGAACTTAATTGGAATATATTTTCATATGGCCCCATATTTAGCTTTTGGTTGCCATCCCCCTAGATGGGTAGCCGAAGGATTAACTCATTAGTTTACCGATTTTGTTGTGATATAAAGATTCATGGTTTCGTGTAACATACAACATAGTTTTGTTAAAGGCGTTACACTAATTTTCTTATTTAACAAAACATAAAGAGATACATATCGTATAACCTACTTTGTAGACATTGTATTCTTGCAAGTCCGTTCTCAATGCCTATTATAATAAATCTAATAAGTTTACGGAGGACATCTTCTGTTAATAAAAATAATTGTTATGTAAAATTTAAAAATATTTTTTTAGGAAAAAACGTACAAACTGCTGTTATAGGAGTGTTGTAGCTTAATTCTAAGCATCAAAAATAAATCTTAGCTTGTAATTTGTCCATATTCAAAAGTCACTTTTGAATATGGACAAATTACAAGCTAAGGGATAAAGTTTAAAAAATGATTCATATCTATAAAAGGAGTGGAGAAAAGGTGTATGAAAACAATAAAATGAAGTACTGGAAGAAAAGATTAACTAAAGTTATACCAATTTGTGCGTTAAGTACAGGTTTTTTAGTGAGTGTAGGAAATCCAGCATATGCTGAAAGATCGAATACTCAAAAAAACAACTCGTCTGAAAATTCAATGTATAAGCTATCGATAAAAACAGCATCAACTGATGTGTATTCGCAACTCGCATGGGATACTGTTACAGCATTACAATCTGCAATAAAAAATAATCCTCATGTATTTGGGTATATAACATCAGATAGTTTTCAACCAGGTGTCCATCATTCTATTACACCTATCGATCAAATTACGTATGAATTTGACAAAAATCTTGTAAATGATTTCTATAATCATGGGCATCCACTTTTAGGAATGGAAAATAAAAAATTGGAATTTTCCGGGGTTAACGGGAATATTAATATTACTGGTGTTCAAAACGGTGATATTACAAATTTAGCAAATCTA
This sequence comes from Bacillus sp. AF62, assembly GCF_050312695.1. Lineage (NCBI taxonomy): Bacteria > Bacillati > Bacillota > Bacilli > Caryophanales > Bacillaceae > Bacillus > Bacillus sp. AF62. The sequence goes on from NZ_JBNPJZ010000109.1 coordinate 3,451, forward strand.
GAATTGCTAAATTATCATAATGACGGAGATGTTGAACAAACGTATAATACGGTTGAAAAACAATATAGTACTACAGATTCTATGACATATACAAATCAAGAGGGAGTTAAACTGGGAATCACTGAATCTATAAAGGCTACAGCTGGGGTTCCATTAGTAGCAGAAGGGGAAGAAACAACGACCTTAAGTGCAGAGTTTACCTATAATCATACGTCTTCAAATACGTCTTCAAATACAACAACGTATACATTTAAATCACAACCGGTTAAATGTGTACCTCATGGAACAACGAAATTTATACAATCTGTAAAACAAGCAAAATTTTCTGGAACATACACAGGTCCTGTTCGAGTTATAGAACCTAAAGATATAAAAGTTCAAGTAAGAAATGCAGACAACTATGAAACAGGTTTTTTAACAGCCTCGCCTGGAGAAGAAAATCACTTTTTATATAATGCTTTTAAATATTCTACTCAACCAATGCCTTCCTATATGGAATTAGATGACGCTACAAAAAGTGTAATCATTAAAGAACCCGGAGAAACAATGACTTTCACCGGACAAGCAGGATTTCAAGAAAATGCAAACCTTGAATTTATACCCGATGACAAATCTAAACCATCCATAACTATACCTTATTCTATTTATATAAAAGAACAGCAAAAAGGTAATATAAACAAATATATTGATGAATTGATGAAAAAAAGATTCAATCTAAATAAAACTTTTTAAATTTTTGAACAAGAACCACATTTTTTTTCATTTTGATTAAGTAAAAAAGAATGTGGTTTTATAAATCACTTAAATTATCAATTAATAAGGTTATTTTTAGTGATATGAGGGTGTTGCAAAATTCATAAATATCCAAACAGATTTACGAGTATAATAACCAATTTTGATCAAAATCAATCCATTTTACAAATTTTATTTGCCCACGTAGACAATTTAGCCATTGAAGGCGTTCGACCTATGGACCGTCCACTCAGCTGTAGAAAAGCTTTACTCAAATGTGTTTTTTATAAAAGGCTCTGGTGCAAAAATAGTGAGTTTATGAAAAGTGAACAAACGATTTTTGCACCAGAACCCTATTTTCTTCCTGCAATCTCATATATCAAGTTATCAAAGTACTTCATATAGCTAGTTTATCAAAAGTTTTTGGCGATGCCAAATCGATATTCATCTCTCATCTACCGTTGGGCCATGCTCTTCACACACTTGAGGAAGGAGAATTCTTTCGGGGAATTCGTTAAAACCTTTGTACCAGAACAGATTAAATTCTCTTTGAATGCTGTAAATTGTACGGCCTTCTTTAATTACCAATTCAACACATTGCTTTTTAAAAATTTCATCATACTGTTTGTTCATCTGAAACACCTCATTTTGCAACAACATCAATCCTATTTTGAATTCCCTACAGGCTATTTTCTAGTATTATTAGAACTATGTTATGTAATAAAATCAATTCATGTAATATTAAAAGGAGAAACGATATGTCAGATATAAAGGGGCTTTTTGGTAGTTATGCAAGGACTGTTAGGGGAAATGAGGTTACAACATTAATTTTGTCTAAATACAAAAGACTTTTAAATGCTGGTTTATACAAAAAATAAATTATATATTTCATAAAGGAATTCTGGTGCAAAAGCTAGTTCCTCAAAGAGGAAAATTAGAACCTTTTACCGAAAACCAAATCAGTATATCAAGTTTTATAATAAAAAGGAAAGGAGTTTATGAAGAAGCGGTTACAACGATTAATGTACGAGAATAGCGTTAAGTTAACTAGTAAAGTCAATTTCTATTGTATTTTAACGTCTGTATTTATTAATTTCATGAATCTTAACATAAAAATATAACGGAGGTAGTTATGTATGAAGAAAAAATTATTAGGTATGATGGCATGTGGAACACTTGCTTTAGGTATGATGACGGTTGGTTCAGGAAGTGTGAGCGCCGAGCCAGTGAAGGCCACAAATACCTCTCAATTTGGAACGCAAACTAATGCACAAGCATCTCCAAAGTTTTTAGGAGATATTGTTGATGGTGTTACAAATATAGCAGGAGCAGTACTTTCAACTGGATCAATAATAACAGATGCGGTTGGAAAAGTGGCAGGTGATCAATGGACAGGAATGGCTGCTAAGCAAGCATGGGGGGTGCTTGATGGCTTTACTATGGTGGGTAGCGCTGCTGATAAATTAGGATTCCTTGGCGCAACTGCTAAGCAATCAGATACCTCTAGTAAGAATATACGTGCAGCTGAAATTGCTTTTGACAATAAATAGGATTGGTGAGGCTTTCTACAATAAGAATCTCAAAATTTTCTAGAAGCAAAGGACGAATAGATTTTTTTATCTATTCGTTCTTTGCTGATATGAAAAAAATAGGTATAAGTAGGATACCAAATAGAAGGAAGTGTAAATAAACATGATAGGAACACGCTGTAGGAAAGTAATACTGTATATAAGTCCTATCTTTTTATCAATCGCTGTCATGGTTCATTTTTGCTTGATTCTTTTTCACGTTATGCCAAAGAATCCCATCTCAAATGAAATGAGTCCTGTTGTGAATAAATATGTAAACCCACTATTTACTCAGAATTGGCATTTGTTCTCACCGAACCCGCTGGTACGAAATGATATTATATATATGCAAATAAAATTCAAGGATTCACCAAGTCTTAGTGAATGGTTTGATATCACAACCCCTATGATAAAGGGAAACTACAAGAATTATTTTAGTCCACTAAATCGATTGGTAAGAATACCGTTGACTTCTGCGGTAATGATGAACGGAATGGATGATGAGGAGCGCAGCTTTATGAATAAAGTAGATAAAGAACATGTAACAAAAGAGCAGGCATCAATATTACAAGATATAGAGAAGCGGGCAAAAAAAAATGAAGAGAGAATGCAGAACATTTTATATAGGTTTGCCTTTACTGCTGCTGAAAAATATTTCGCTAATCAACAAGTTGATTCTCTTCGTGTGCGAATTGTTCATGAAGAACCAGTTCCATTTTCTAAAAGATTAGAAAATGATTTCAAACGAGAACGTACGCATCAAGACCTTGAATGGAAAAAGTATATACCTGTAATGTCATGGTAAGAAGGAGATGAGAGAAATGAGAATAGCAATGCGTACATGTTGGATACATGCATTGAATTTTGTGTATGGGGAAAGATTTTTGATTGGATCTAGTCTCGTTCGGATTGGTTTTGGGATTGTCATGCTCCTCTTTTATTGTATGCATTATCAACAAAGATATTTCTTATGGTTTGCAGGTGGAGCGCTGGATTCAAAGATGTACGATGAAGGGATTTTTACAATCTACCAATTTGCTACTAGCCCACTTATATTTAATATTCTATTTTATTTAGGAATTCTAGTAACAATTGTATATATTTTAGGATACAAAGGGCGTGTTATCTCTATTTTGTTTTTTCTATTCACCTATTCGATTTTACAGCGGAATGGATTATTACAAGATGGGGGCGATAATCTTTTAAGGGTATTACTTATATATATGATGTTTATGCAAACCACTGCTTATTTTTCCTTTGACGCCAAGAAGTTTTGGGAGAAACGTCAGAACAGCGTGGACGAGCAAAAATATCGACTTTCCGCATTATTTCATAATTTTGCTGTGCTCTGTTGTATTATCCAGGTATGTATTCTCTATTTTACAGCTGGTATTTATCAAACGATGGGTGACTTATGGAATCAAGGAACGGCACTTTATTATATTATGCAAGTAGATCAGTTTTCAATGCCTTTACTCAAAAACATATTGTCTGGCCACGAACATGCGTTAGTGATTGGGACCTATTTCTCTATTCTTATTAAATTAGCCTTTCCGTTTCTGCTTTTTAATAGAAAAACAAAGTGTTTTGCTGTAGCTACTATCGCTCTCTTTCATTTAGGGATTGCATTTGGAATGGGGTTAATCACCTTCTCTGCAATTATGATTATTGCAGACTTAATGATTATATCTGATAAAGATTATCAAAAATTATACTGTGGAGGAATGAAACTGAAGGCCTTTGTTTGTATCAAGATGACCTCCTTTTTTAGAAAGCTTAGGCAGAATAGAAGGATTCGTATGCAACAGATTACAGTTTTCTATGATGGTTGGTGTCCGTTTTGTACTCGGACGATACACAAGATACAGAAATTAGATTTTTTAAAATTAATTCATTTTGTTTCTTTTAGAACTGAAGGTATCATTCAGTCGAACCAATTATCAATCGAACTATTAGAAAAGATGATTCATAGTAAGAAAGAAGGGGATGAGGACCTTAAGGTAGGGATACATTCCTTTATCCAAATTTCCAAAAGAGTTCTACCTATGTGGGGATTACTGCCGATTTTATATCTGTCTGTATGGTGTGGTTTTGGACAACAATTATATAAATTCATTGCGAATCGAAGAATTATTATTCCTGGTGGTGGTTGTAATGGATCAGAGGAATGTAAGATTAATTTTGACAAAAAATATACAAAGTAAATTCCACTACACATGTTCATTAACTTAAGAGATTCCCCCCTAATTTATCAAAAAAGGTATTCTTTTCAAACAAACTAGACTAGAAAGAATACCTTTTTTGATAGTCAGAGGTAATGGATGAGTATAAGGACCTCCCTAAAATCTATAATATAATCGGGTAAAAAAAGATGATTCCTATGATACACAATTATACAAGTAATATTACCCGTGAACATTTTACACTGATTCATAAAATGTTTATTTATCCAGCTCTTCTAAGAAACGACCTTATGATTTTGTTTGATATATTACAATAAAAGCCCCTGAACTACTATACTTAAAATCCAATCAAAAAATAGTTGTTAACATGCAGTATATCATTTTCCTCATGTTATGTTTGAGAGTGTTCGACATATAAGAATAAGATACAGAAATAATCCTATGAGAAGTATATATTTCATATAAGTTGTATCATATAAATTACTAAAAAGAATAATCCCTACAATTGTAATCAACATAATAGATAATAAAACGACTGGATGCAAATAGAGCGGGTTTTTGGTTACATAGATGACGTAACAAGAAAAAGAGATAATGAATAGTAAGAAAGCAATGAAATTAGATTTATACATACAAGGAATCCTTTCTCAAAAAATGTATACAAACATTGACGGATTGTAGCGAGTTTATATGATTTTCGTAAGAAAGATGACAAATCAACATTTGTTTAAAGCATAAAAATCGTGATGAAGATTTGCTATAGTTGATATATACTTATTTTGTTGATAAGGGAATCCTCTTGATAAGAGTGGGGTCTCCGCTACCTTTTGCAATCTCATCAGTGCGGGTGTTGATAAGAGATTAGAAAGTATGAAAAAAGATTGAGCGAATTCACTCAATCTCATAATTGACAGCTTACCATACTTTATAGAATATCATAGCAAACATCCCGCTATTTCACATCTTCAAATACATGCAATGCATCTTTACGGAGTTTGTCTTTTTCGATAGCTGATTTTTTAGAGTCGTATTTATATAAAGCGGATTCCCAATCTTCATACATCGGATTCGGGAACACAATAAACTTTTCTCCAAATGCTTCGTGCATCTCTTCGACAGCTTGATTTCTATCTTTTATCGATTTTTCATCAAATCCGGTAAAATCAGATAAATTATCTCCAAAAAATAAAATAATGTCATGTTCTGTAGCGACTTGTTTTCTTCGCTCTTCCTTCCCCATTTCTTCTTTCCCTTGCAATAAGACATGCTCCTTATCAGCTTGCGGGATATTCAGTTTCTGTAAGTTTTGTAACGTAGCGCCTAACTGATTTTATTTGCGGTTGGAAATGTAGTAGATCGCTACTCCTTTTTCATTTGCATATTGTAAAAAGGAAACAGTGCCAGGGAGAGCTTCTGCTTTCGCTTGTTGAATCTATTCCTCCCATCTATAAGGGAATCCTTTTTTTCTTTTACTGCCATGGCTTGATATGGACTATTATCCATGACCGTTTCATTTAAATCTAAAACGATGGCAAGCTTTTTCTCAGTACCTTTGGTAAGTACTGCATCTAACTTCATTTTTCCTATATTATATCCTTGATGATATAGCGCTTTGACTTCTTCAGATATTTGATCCCAAGCATCTGCCAGAACTTGTTGTTCGGTTAGGGAAGATGTCTGGTTCAGCTGTGCTTGTGGTGACTGACATCCCATGAGAGAAAGAGAGAAAAGTGTTATGGCTATACTTTTTTTAAAATTGGTTTCATTGTGTATCTCCCACTCTTGGATGTATATTTTGTATGGTATGCGCTTATCTTACAGAAATTATACCCAAAAAAACCCTTCCGTTGGTGTCACATACCTTTATTTTATCTTTTTTAAGGGCGAAAAGATGTGTTGTAAAACTTTCATGATGCGAAAATCACGTATAGTCATTTTCCCCCTTACAGCCCTTCTCGAACGAGAAAGCCCCTCGCCTTTAGTCATGTGATGAAAGATAGTTACTAAAAACCGCACGGTTTGTGGCACGCTAAGTAGCCAAAATGTTGGTATCTTTTATTTTTCCGTCTTTCTTGTTGTAGTTTTATAATATAACTGACACAACACAAACATGATGAATAATTATAGAAGAACAAAAACAACTGTGTCATTAATTCACTATCATTTTGTGTTTTGCCCGCGATACAGAAGGAAGATTTTTCTTAACACAAAAGTAAAAGAATGTTTCAAAGAGTTGGTTCAAGAAATATGCGTAGAATTGGATATTGCTATTGTTGCAATGGCATGTGACAAAGACCACGTTCACTTGTTCTTACATATACCACCAACACTTAGTTCTGCTGATACAATAGCAAAAATGAAAGGAGTGACATCCAAACGTTTGAGAGAAGCGTTTTCTCATCTTCGACACTTGCCGAGCTTATGGGACGCGTTCTTATTTTTTTCTATTGCTGAAAATGTATCAAGTGAGACAATAAAACATTATGTTGAAAATTAAAAAACGAGGGGGTGAAACTTGTGCCACAAACTATCACAGTTAAAGTAAAATCACTTCTAACAAAAGAACAAATTATGCTATTGAAACAAAGTCGCCACGAGTATATAAAAGTCATTAATCCCCTTCGTCAACTTGATGATAAAGAATAAAGATGGTGAATTCATTTTAACTGATTCAGGTTATTTTTTATTCTGTATAAACAGATAAATATGTAGGGTGGCTTCAAGCTTAGAAGGTATATATTGGGTTTATAAAACCATTATTGGTTCTGTTGCAAATTTTTCTAAGCAAATTAAAATGTAAGAAAAATGATTTGAGGAGCATAATGTATGAGATATTTTAAAGGAAAACAATTCAAGAAAGATATCATTATGGTACCTGCCTTGTACTATTGTCGTCTTTCTTTAATTATCGCGATGTTTCTGAAGCGACTCAACATCCCAAAAGAACGAATGTTCCACTTCTTGCTACAGACAAGGCTTCTGCTTTACTTTGTGCGTTTAAAAGTTGCTGAACAATGGCTTTTACAAGCATACGAAGTACATTGTATCCTAAAGCATCTCAATAACCCAATTGAACAAGATTATTGGCATGTGAAACGTCGATTTGCTCAATCTTTGGATTCCACAAAGCATCCGTCGTGCTTCTTATACAATCAAAGAGATTGAAATCATTCAGGCTATAGTTAAACAAAGACGGAGTCTAATGAAAAACTCCGTCTTTTCGGCATACCATGATTACAGAAAGTATTCAAATGTGCTAAAATTACAATATTATTTTGTACACAGGTCTATGTTTTCTCAAACTTTGCAACAGAACCAGATGATGGCTTGTTTAAGATGTGAAAAAGATAAAGAGAGAAGATTAGTGCCAAGATGTTTATACATCGAAGCGACTTTTTATTGTAAAAAGTATAACATATAATCATTTCAAACATGCTTAAATAATCTGGAATTTATACCAATTTCTTTTTCCTACTTTTAATATTGTATCATTCTGAATTGTAACAATTGCTTGAAGATCCATAATTTGAGTGCCATCAATTCGTACAGCGCCTTGATTAATTAATCTACGAACGGTACTTTTTGTTGTTTCATGTTCACCCATTGCTTTATGTACTAATTCAATGAGATGAATTGATGAAGTAGTTAAGGTAATACAAGGAATATCTTCTGGGATATGTTTTTTAGAGAACACATTTTCAAACCAAAGTCGTTCTTCTAATGCGATACTAGATCCATGATAGCGCTCTACGATTTTCTGTGCTAAAAATTTCTTATATTTCAAAGGATTATTTTGTATATTTAATCTAATTTTTGAAATTTCATCCATATCCAAATCAGTATATACTTCGAAGTATGTGACAATTAGCTCATCAGGTAAGGTCATTGCACGCCCGAATTTTTCCTTCGCTGAATGTCCTAAACCAATATAATTATTTAAACTTTTACTTTGCTTTGCTTTTCCATCAATCCCCTTAGTAATTTTAGATGTAATAATTACTTGAGGCGTTTGTTGAAACTTAAGTTGGAAAAACCGTCCTAACATCTCATTGAATAATTGGTCTGATCCGATAATTGTCAAATCCGAATTTAACATATAAGAATCGTACCCCTGAAAAATAGGATAAATCAGTTCATGTATATATATGTCTTGTGAATTCTGAATTCGTTGTCTAAACATATCTCTGGAAATGAGTTTTGAATGTGTGACTAAAGATAATAATCTTAACATTTCAGATACACTCATATTGTTATACCATTCTGAGTTTCGTCTTATCTCCAATAGTTTGGGATCATCAAAACGTAAAATCATTTTGGCTTGCTCTATAAATTTTAATGTATTCTGTTCGATTTCTTGTTGTGAAATAATAGGACGAGTTTTATTTTTTCCTGTAGGATCCCCAATTGTAGTTGTAAAATCTCCAATTAAGAATTGTACCTTATGTCCCAAATCTTGTAACTTTCTTAGCATCCATAAGTTTACGGCATGACCAAGATGTAAATATGGTGCAGTTACATCTACACCATATTTAATATTTAGTTTCTTTTTTTCATGTAGTAAGGATTTCAATTCTTCTAGTGAAAAAACTTCTTCTGTTGTACGTGAAAAATCACTTAATAGTTCTTCTATATTCATATTCAGTTCTCCTAAAAATAGATTCTTTATAGATTATCCATCTAGGGATAGTATGGGTGAGCAAAATATATTTATGTTATTTTATTTTGGCAAAATGTTATGATTGCGAATCAAGAATGTTGTGAAAAAGGCTACGATGCTCCCGAAAAGCGAGAAAAGAAACATGTGATGGATTCCTTGCATTAAACTTGAAGCATTTGTTAATAAGACTCCCATTAAAGTGACACCAATCGCAGCTCCCATATTGCGAGTGAACATCAGAAAAGCGGTCGCACTACCTTTTTCAGAGAAATCTACCAGTTGTTGTACAGAAATACTACTTACAGTAGAAACGATACCAAATCCACTACCTTGTATAATCATGATTACAAATACATACCAAAATGGAGAATGTTCCTGTAGTAAAAATAGTAATAAGCCGGAACAGGCCAATAATGAATTTCCTATAATTAACAACTTTCGATATCCGTATTTTATGATACATTTACCAATCGGAATAGTAACGAACATCCAGCCTATAGACATACCAAATAATACAAATCCACTATTAAAAACAGATTGGTGAGCCACCTTTTGTAAAAATAGTGGTATATAAGTAGATGTTCCAAATAAAGCTACACATCCGATTGCCCCACTAATATTAATCCACCGTATTGTAGGATGATAAAAGATAGACATTGAAATAATAGGAGCCGAATGAGATTTTTCATAAAAATAAAAGCGGATAAGAATTAAAGTGCCCATCATACCTAACGGAATCTGAAAATCATGGATTTGGCAGGACATTAATATCATGCTGATACCTAAGGCAAACATTAGAGCTCCTATATAGTCAATGGTTGTTTTTTTTGTATGAAAATCTTCCTTGTAGGGTAATAGCATCCAAAGAGAAATAAGTCCAATGGGAAGATTTATATAAAAAATCCACCTCCAAGATAAATATTCTACAAATAATGCGCCAAAACTAGGGGCAAGTATAGCAGAAATTCCCCATACAGCAGTAAAACAAGCTTGAATCTTACTACGGTTTTCGATTGAAAATAAATCTCCAGCTATAATGGCCGGAAATGGCATCATAATTCCTGAACCTACCCCTTGAATCATACGGAAGATAATCAACTGCATCATATTTTGTGAAAACCCACATAATAATGAACCGATTATAAAAATAATTATCCCCGTAGCGAAAATTTTTTTTCGTCCAAATAAATCTGATAACCGTCCGGCAATGGGAGCGGTGATTGTCCCCATTATCATATAAGAAACAAAAGACCAAGCATATAGTTCAAAGTGTCCCAAATTTTGTGTGATTCTTGGCATTGTAGTATTCATGATAGTTGCATCCATTGAGGCAATAATCATAGTAAAAATAATGCTTAATAAGATGAATATTTTATTTCTCATCTTGAATAGCCCCTTCTTGTAGCCCCTCTAAAATAGTAATTAACCTTGGGGTAGTTGTGATTTCAAAAACATGATAACCTAGTTTATGTGCATCTTCTAAATCTACGGCATAATTATCACCCAGTATTATCATTTCAGAACTTGTAAGATTTAATTGGGACCTAATATTTTCATAAATGAGAATTTTATCTTGAACAGTAGTATCTACGCCCCCGAGTGAATACGTTTGTTCAAATTGTTTTTTTATGCCCAATGAATATAGCACTTGATGTGAAAAATCTTTAGATGATAACGTAACTACAAACATGGGAATGGAAATCGACTCCAAACATTGTATTAATTTTTCGTTTGGTTCTAGAAAATGTTGCGGATGAACCTTATCAAACACTTCTTGGTGATATTCATGTGCAGCTATCCCAATAGCTTGAAACCCTTTAATGGGATTCGGATATTCTTTCTTTAGTTGATCTATTAATGATATATATTGAGCTTCAGAAATTTGTTTTTTGGAACATATCCATTCTCTGGTTTTTTTTTGAATTTGTTGATATAAAAGATGTTCTCTTTCATACAGTGTTCCATCTTGATCAAATATGATTGCTTTTATCATGTGATAACACCTAAATTCTTAAAAATGACTTTAATTGTATTCTTCTTTTTAATTTTTAGTGCTTTATATCCCTGTTCGAAATCTTTTATATGAAATGAGTGAGTAATAAAAGTTTGAAATGCTTTCCGTCTTTCTTTTATAAGTTCAACAGCTTCTACAAAATCCATTTTATTATAGGAATTTGCCCCTATCAATAAAACCTCCTTATAAAATAAAGTTCGAGCTTCTATAGGTAATAAATATTTTTCTGGAAAAACGCCTAATACAATAATCGTGCCATTTCTTTTTACAAAAGAAATGGCATGATTTAGAGTTGCATCTTGTTTTCTTCCAACTGTTTCTAAAACCACATCGTATTTTTCGTGTTCTACAACAGTATCTGTATTCTCAATATAAACATCTACGTAATATTTCATTAACTCTTTATTCTTGGCTCTTCCGGCCATAACTACGTGAGCCCCTTTTAATTTTAATAGATAAGCTAGCATAGCTCCTACAGCTCCGTCTCCAATCACTAAGCACTTCTTTTTAGACACTTCAGATGGATACTTTGATAATGCATGGATACAAACTGCCAATACGTCTACCAATACAAAAGAGCTTATATAAGTATCTAGTTCTAATTTGAACAGATTAGTTTCTGGAACATCTACATAATCGCTAAATGCTCCAGCGTGTGTACGGCCAATAGCTTGCCCTTTTTGACATAGCTGAGATTTTCCTGTTTTACAATATTCACAAACCTCACAAGGTAATAAAGGATTTCCGACCACATAATCTCCTATTTGAAATGTCTTATTCTTTTGATGAACCTGTACGATTTTCCCCACAAATTCATGACCTAAAATAGGGGAGGGAATTTGTTCACCATCTCCTAATATGGCATCAATTTTTTGTAAATCCGATCCACATAGACCAGCATATTGTACCTGTATTCGTGCCCAGCCTTTTTTTAACTTAGGCATTTTGATACTTCTCATATAGATCCCTTCAGATTGAATGGACACATATTTAGATTTCATGTGAGCGTACTCCCTTCTATTGTTCCTAAATTATGAATACTCACTTTTTATATGCTTCTTTAATTTCGTTTAATTTCTCTAATGCTTGTCCTTCTTTGATATGTTTTTTTGCCATATAGTAACCCTCTGCAATGGTATTTGTTTTACCAGATAACCTTAAAATACATGCTGCATTAATTGCAATTACATCTTCATAAATTGGACTGGCTGTTCCGGCTAATACATCTAGCGCAATTTGAACATTTTGTAAAGCGTTTTGTCCAGTTTTTAAGTCATGGATATTGTACGATGGCATCTGCAATTCTTTCTCTGGAATAAATTTGTGAATAGTATTTTCCTCTCCTATAATTGAGAAATAATTATGTTTAAATAAGCCAAATTCATCAATAAAATGAAGATTATTTTCTGTCGAACCAACAATCATACCTTTTTTCATTCCTAATAGTTCAAAGACTTCTTTAGATAATACTAAATTGGGATGAGATAATCCGTATAATATAGCATCATATTGTACGGGAGAAATAATTGCAGGAAACGCAAAACTTAATGGATTAGGAACAAACATTTTTTGACCATATACCTGGTCAAAACGAGGTATCGTATTTTCTATTGAGAAAAATCCAAATCCCGTTTTTAATAAGTTTTCTTCACTTTTATTAAAGTCTGTATAGTGCAATCCTAATAATTCCATAAAATCAGAAGAACCTGTTAAAGATGATGTACTATGTGAGCCTACCTTTGCTATATAAGCACCTGCACTCGCCGCTACAATAGCTGCTGGTGTGGAAATATTAATAGTCTTCACACCTTTTTTTCCACTTCCTGCTAATCCTACGAGTATTTCTCCTTTTGGAAGATTAACCTTTTTAGGCGTAAATTCTTGATAGGATAAGGCTGCTTTAATTAAAGTTACTACTTCTTGCTTCGTTGGTGTTTTTGCCATGATACCTTGTAATAAAGCCCCTAATTGTGTATCCCTTGCTTCAACACCTTTATCGTATATCACTTGTTTGAAAGCTTCATAAAGCAAGTTGATATTAATATCTGTATTTGTATTTAAACGTAATAAAACTTGATTAATTGCATAATTTTGAGCCAACATTTTTAATTCCTCCATTTCTTACAAATATCATGTAGTTGTTCTGCATAATCTTGTTTGATTTTTTTCCATTTTTGACTTTTATTCATACATTCTATATAGGCTGTATGAATTTCTTGTTCATTGAACAGACTAGCTGATGCAATCATTTGATAAACCACATTTTCTTCTGGTCTCTGGTATTCACCTTCTTCATGCGTAATTCTGTAATATATTGTATCTTTATCCATATCGAGAGTGATTCCAGATTCCGGAAAACTTTTAGACATTTTTGGATAATTATTAAAGCCTTTAATAATAGAAGAATATAGGGTAGAAATATTCATATTGGTAGAAAATTGTCCATTGTTCATCAGTTCAACCGTTTTTTGTGCAAGACGTGCATATTTATGTTCATCAATTCCTAAAAAAACTAAAATATTTGTATATCCTTGTGTCATGTGTAAATCAATAAAATCTGCAATCATTAAATTTAATGACTGTTTACGTCGATACGTCATTTCTTTGTCCACTTTTCCATGCTGTTGATAAAAACCATGTAGATCTTCTTCTGTTTCTTCAAACATATAATCTTCTAAATAGTGGCTAATTAAATATGATGTTCGAACTGTGTGTAATTCTTCATATTGTGATCGTAATCTAGAACCAGATTGTTCTTTGAATCCTAATTGCAAAATAAATTCTTTATATTTCTCCACCAATTCTTGTGTCAAAGAAAATGGTGTGGATTTTCCATTGAAGGAATCTAAATCTCCTAGCACGATTTGAGTGTCATATCCTTTAGATTGAAAACGTATTGCTCGTAAAATTTGCGATACTGTTCCCATATGAGGCGTTCCTGATAATCCAAATCCTGTAGTAACAATTGAAGGTTCTCCACATGCTTGTTTATTTGCAAAAATATCTCCTTTTGAATGACATAACCATTGACGATTTAAATCTTCTTGTGCAAATCCTGATAATTGAAAATTAATTTTTTCAAATAATAATGGATCATAACCATATTCTTGTATAATATATTTATAATAAGATTCATCAAACTTAATCATTATTTCTCCACCTTCTTAAAAGTATTTTTGCTGTATGCTAAGTCCTTGAGATGTAATTTAACATTTAACAGTTGGTGATGATAACTCTGAATTTGGACTTTGTAAGTGGACAAATTTTACGAACTACGGAGAAGTTATATATATATTGGGATTTTTAGTGGTTTTAAATACCAAAAATTGGTTGTTTATTTTGGCATTTATAGAAAATATTCATTATTCCTCTCAAATAAAAGACGATGTTTTCTAATTACAGCTTAATTTTATTTATCAAATGCACGCATACCTTTTAAACCTGTAGAATTTCAAAATTTTCGTCATGCCTCTCTTACTATCAAAGGAATCAAAGCGATTTATGATATATACAAACAAAAGAGAAGTCATTCTGGACTTCTCTTTTTCAACGTATAAGAAATTATAGGCGTGATTCAGAACTGCTTAAATTATGATTGTATTTTGTAAACAAATTTGTATTTTTTCGAACTTTGCAACTGAACCACCGTATATTTTTGGGTCTCTAGGACCAAAATATCCGTAATAATCATAAATTTTTTGAGAAAGGAGCGTACCTAATAAATATATTAGGTACTCATCCTCTATGCTACTACCAAGACAAAAAGATTTATTGTACATATTAATCGATGATAAACATTAGCATACTTTTTCGGAAATTGCTCAAAATATGTCTACGTATAAATAAGAAATATTAGCACATTTCAAAAAAATCAATTGCTATATAATACAAGCATATAAAAGAATTTATTCTTCATTTAGAAAATATTTTTCATATTCCGTTACTTAGTACAATGAATTTATTTTTGCTATTTTAGAGTATCTTAAGTATGTTTTGGTGAGATATCGTTTCTTACTTAGGCTTGATTTTCCTTTGAGTGAGACTACGTTATACCTTAAAAAATCAACATAGAGGCACATTTGTACAAGTTGATGCCCTTTACTGTGATTGGATTGAACAATATAAAATTGCTATTATCACAATGTACTTGGAGGGGGCATTTATGTTAAATGCTACGCGGCCTGTTAAGGTATTGTTATAGATTGAAGACGGGACAAAATGGGAAATTTATATACAAGATATTTTATATTCATTTTTTAATTCCATATTTTATTTTGCTCAGGCTGATATACAAGACATCAAAACATATGATTATGCTCAATTAGATATCGATTTAATTATTACTACTTTTATCAGTGTACAATCCTCGGTTCCGTTTTTTCGCATATCTATTATATCGATACATCGGGAATTACACCACATAAGGGAATGTATCTATAAACATGGTTCTGGTGCAAATAATGAACAAAGATCAAACAAGACATAGATGCCAATTAGAATCGGCTTTTAAGCAGTTGTGTGATTCCAAAGAACTTCACAAGAAAAATCCCCTATTTGATTTAGATTCTGTTGAAGTGAACCCGAATAGTGGTACATGAAAAAAACACCTCCTGAATTCGCATACTAAGTATGCAAATTCAATGGAGGTGTTTTTGGTTTGAAGACAAGAGTTCATTACCCAGAAGAAATAAAGTGGAAAGTGGTTGAAATGAAAAAGGATGGATATTCCAATCGGACAATTATGGAGAAGTTTGGAATTAAAAATGTTTCCCAAATTAAGACGTGAATGAAGTAGTATCGTACCGGTCAAACGTACCGTTTTCAGCAACCTGTAGGAAAACAATATTCTTATGGGAAAGGGTCAAAGGAGTTAAAAATAAAATTACTGATATGGGGAAAGTATCTGGAAATCGAAAGGAGTTGAACCTGGAAACTGTAGTTACTTTATGGACCGATTTCAAAACAAAACTAACAGTAAAGAAATTGTGTAATGTATTAGAATTACCTCGGTCTACATTTTATCGTTGGTTACAACGAACAGTGGACCTAAGAGATGAGATAGAAGAGAAAATAAAGGATGTTTGTCTACGGCATAAATTACGATATGGATATCGAAGAGTGACCGCAATTCTTCGGAAGATGGGGCTGTGTGTGAATTATAAAAAAGTATTACGAATCATGAGACAAAATCAGATTCTCTCAAAAGTTCGTCGAAAGAAAAAGAAATATATCAGTGGTGCGGAGCCAGTAGTAGCCCCTCATCGATTGGAACGCCAATTCGATGCATCCGCACCAAATAAAAAGGGGTTTACGGATGTGACGTATCTATTATTTGGAGAGCGTACCTTGTATTTATCAACGATTATGGATGCCTTTAATCGTGAAATTATTAGTTATGTCATCAGCGAGTCCCAAGCACTGCCATTAGCAATGAAGACATTAAAACAAGCAATGAGAGGGTGGAAAGTAAAAGATGTCCTTCTTCACTCAGATCAAGGAAGTATTTATACAGCGAAGGAATTTCAAGCATATGCCAAAGAAAACGACATTATCACCAGCATGTCCCGGAGAGGAAATTGCCATGATAATGCCGTCATGGAAAGCTTCTTTGGTCATTTGAAAAGTGAAGCCTTCTATTTACAAGAGATAACAAATGTATCCAATACAACTGTGCGAAAGATTGTGCTAGAACACATTTATTACTACAATTGTGTGCGAATTCAAGAAAAATTAAACCACTTGTTCCCTAAAAAATTTAGGGGACAAGTGGTTTAGGTGTTTTGATAGGTGTCCTGTTTTCGGGGTTCACTTCACTGTCTCTTATTAGAGTCTTTTCTTTTTCATTTTTCGAATGAAAAACATGTATTTGGTATGCCCTTTTCTTAATTAAGCTGAGTAATTACAAATTGAAATTCATTCCCTTTTTAATCATAATACCCTCCTTCAATTAAAGTGTAACATCCATGTGTTTTTACAATGTCTACTTTAAGGGGCTAATATGACCAAAATCAGAATATATTTATCAATCAACTGTTTGAATTAATGACATAAAAAAGATTTTGATAGAAATCCTCGCTTTTGTTCTATTTATCATTTATTTGTATCAAAACCTGTTTATTTGTCATTTAATAAAAGACTTTTTCATTAGCTACTTTTGATAATCTATGTTGTATAGTAAAAGAAGTGAATTGTTTACAAAGTGAATTATTAATAAATTTAAGGAAGTTTTCTATGAAAGTGTATAAAAAATTAGCAACGTTGGCACCTATTGCTGCATTAAGTACATCAATTTTATGTTCTGCTGCAATGACATTTGCAGCAGAAAAAGAATCAACAGTGAAACAAAACACACAACAAAGTGCGATTCTACAAGAACGTACAATTCAAGGATATCTCATTAAAAATGGTGTAAAAACACCGGTTTATACAAATAATTTGTTGGAAAATAAAGCTACAGAAGATAATGTACCTTTTCCTGAGCTTTCATCGAATCCAAATGATCCGATTCCTAATTAAGGTTCTATACATTCTGAAAATGAAAATATAGGTCCTATTTTGTACTTTTCTAAATATGGGACTGGTAGAAATACATATATAGAAAAAATAGATGCAAATACTATTGGTGCTTATAATACATCAACTTTAGAGAGAACACCTTTTGTTACTTTGAATAATGCTACTGTTAGTGCAACAAATTTACTTGAGGGTGTTGCAAAACTAAAATAAATATGCAATGTTATGAATCAGAAAAACTAGCTGAACATGCAATAGATAGCG
>NZ_JBNPJZ010000141.1:0-20745 GCF_050312695.1 Bacillus sp. AF62
TTTTAAAATGTATGCGGCACGTGTACTGCAATTGTTACAGAAGCGTTATAAAGAGGTGTCATCGAGTGGAAATGGGGCGATAAAAAATGATCGTATTGGGAATTGGGCTGTCAGTTTTGCTGATAGCCTTTTTGTTTATCCAGATGTATCCGTTCCACGAACAAAAATTAGAACAAAGAA
The DNA here is from genome assembly GCF_050312695.1 of Bacillus sp. AF62. NCBI lineage: Bacteria > Bacillati > Bacillota > Bacilli > Caryophanales > Bacillaceae > Bacillus > Bacillus sp. AF62. The sequence goes on from NZ_JBNPJZ010000141.1 coordinate 181, forward strand.
AATATGATGAATATGAAATTTGGATCATTATTTGTACAGGGATATGCCTCTATGTATCGCATCATTTTTTACAAGAAAACACGTGGCAATGGGGATCGAAAATCATTGGAGCAACTTTTTTACAGGCTTTTCAATTGGATGTGTCGGAAAACAAAGTATATATGATTTTCAAGACAAAAAGTTTCCATTTCAGAAAAAATGACATTTCAGATTCGTTTGTATTTGATTATAAAGCAACTGTTAATAATTTTAAGTGTTGAATAAGATTACACTCTTTATTCGGCCTTTTAAGTAGTTTAAATGAGATTTTAGAGAAAAAGACCTGTGGTGTAATGTCAAGTAACGCTTTTGGAGAGTCAAGAGTTCAATGAATCATTTTTACTTAAAAAAGGCATTACGAAACTAGACCATTAATTATATGTAAATTAATGGAATTCAATAGAAAGGAAGAATGTCGCTAGACATCATCTATCAGCGCTCCTTCCGAACGCGTAAATTTGATTGTTGTGTAGTAGCGCATCCACCAAACGTACCAATTTTCTTGCGGTTAATACGAGAGCTCTTTTGTGTTTATGTTTAGGCACTTCTGCTGCTTTTTTTGCGTAGTAATCACGATATTCAGGGACATTACGTCTTACAGAGTTGGCGGCTTCAACTAAGTAATAACGTAAATATTGATTTCCTGCTGAGATAGGGATGTGTTTTCAGCAGTAAAGCGACCGGATTGATATTTTTTCCAAAATAGTCCTGCGTATTTGGCTATCTTGGTTTCATCTGTAAATCGTTCAATCTGGCCAATCTCAGCGACAATACCGGCTGCGAATACAGGACCGATACCTGGAATGCTTTCAAGTGTCTGAGGCAAGGTAGACATTAAACTTTCTATGCCTTTTTCAATCTCTTTAATTTGAGTTTGATAGGTACGCATAATCCGAATGGAAGTACTAAGCAGAAGATCAATAGAATCTTCTACGACTTTACTTAGACGATAGGATCCCTTGACAGCCTTTTGAATGGATTTGGCTACTTCCTCAGGATTCCCAAAACGGTTTCTTCCTTTTTCCTGAAGGAAAAGAGCTAGTTCTTGTAAAGGCATTTGTATGAGATCCTCTAAACTGAATTGTTCTAAAAATAATTCCATCATGGCATTTCCAAATACCGAAGAGTTAACATCTTGACTAAATTGACTACATTTCATACTTAAGTGTTGAAGAAAGTGTTGTTTTTCTTTTGTTAGAGCGTGTACGAGTTGATATCGAGAACGAGTTAGTTGTTGTAAGGCAATATATTGCTCTTCCTTTACAATGGACATCGTATGACGCCCAAAACGAACATAATCTGCAATGATAAATGCATCTATGGCATCTGTTTTATCCATCTCTGAATAGCTTTTTTTAAAGTTTGCAATTTGTTTTGGGTTAATCATGAACACTTGAGAACCGTAGGTTCTTAACTCTTTGTCATTGTGAAGAAACATAGCTGGGTGATAGCTATAAATGGATGTAGATTCTAGTCCAATTTTAATCGTTTTACAGGTAGACCTGGAGACTGTATCTAGTATCTTTTCTTTTAAGGTTATTGCTCCAGGTAAATCATTTGTAATGGTAAAAGCTTGTAAACGATCTCCGTCACCATTTAAAAAACAAACTTTTGCATCTTGAGAACTCACATCTAAACCGACAAATAATTTCCTAGGGAAACTCCTCCTTTCGTTTAGAATCATTAGAAATGTTCTCCTTGGACGCCCGGGGATATCCCTAGTGTGACCGCTGACCAACATCCTCGTGTATTAGAACTTTGTCCTTGTTTCAAAAGCCGCCCTAGCGCTACTAACAGCTAGGTTTGATACAAGGGGAACAACCTGTGTGTAGGAAGCATAAAGCGGACACTGGGAAACAGTCTTTCTTTGTAGTTATACCTACAAGGGGTGAAGGAATTGTCCCAAATGATCCTTAGTTTCATTATCTAGGAATATCCTCAGGCGTCCAAGAAAATATGACGCTAAATCTTCGCTTAAAAGAGCGATTAAAAAATAGTATACGAGGGGTGTGAGTATGATTTTTTTTAAGATTATTGCATATATTTTGCTAAGTATAGGAGTTTGTAGGCTTGTTTTGGCAGGAATAGCCGCTATGGTAAAGAAACAAATGATAATTGCAAATATAAATTTATTATTGGCCATGTATTATTTTTGTTCGGGAAGTTTTTGGTATTTGTGTAGATTATGGGAAACCAAGATATTTTCCTACAAGCATTTTTGATTGTAATTGTAGGAAGTGCGAACATTCGATTGAAAAAGGCTGGTATGTACTGCAAGAGCAAATGACAAATAAGAATGATTTATAAGGAACTTTAAAAAAAAGGAGTGAAGAAATCTTGATACATCAATATGAATTGAACTTTTCAGTGATATATAGCGGCAAGGTAACAGACTCACAATCTACGATTATTCCAGCAAGTTCTTTAGAGGAAGCAAATAAAAAATTACAATCGGAAGTAAAGCGACGATTAGGAAAATGTACTATAAAAGTGAATACGGCTAGTTTATGTGTTTCGGAGGATAGTCGGTATACACTTGAACAAAAATAAAAGGCGAAAAGTCTTGACAATGTTGAAATGAAAACGTTTTTCATGGTCCAGGTATATGTGCTTAAAGATATGTGGCTATTATTATGTGACAGTTGGAGAGCAATTTTAAAAATGATGATTTGAATGATTGAATTGGAGAAAAATTTAAATATATTGGACAATATTGTATGAATTTATGTATTGGCATTTTTGGTTGTATTTTGTATACTAAACATGAGTTTTTCTTACAGTAGGCAATCTTTCAGTTTCTATGAAACGTAACTAATCTGTTAATTATGTATGGTATCAAACAAGCTCTTATGTCAATGGATATAAGAGCTTGTTTGCATGTGTATCACTCTTTTATGTACAATAAAAGAAAAATATCTTATGAGATGGGGGAGAGGAAAACCCCTGTCCAGCCAACAATTAGTGAATTTGCGTTTTTAAACGCTATGTTACAAAATTCTTTAGAATCGCCTATTGTTTCCTTACAATTAGAAGACCCACACTTGCACCGAGAACATGAAGAAGATAAATTATCAATTTTAGATATTTCTGCAACATTAGATACTGAAACAAAGGTAAATATAGAAATTCAGCTAAATAATACTCATGATATGATTAAGAGAAGTTTATATTATTGGGGAAGGCTATACACATCCCAATTACAAAAAGGAATGCCATATAGTTTTCTTCATAAAACAATTACCATTAATTTATTAAACTTTGTGATGTTTCCAAAATATGAAGGATTCCATACAACAGGAGTCTTATGGAATCAACAACAACAGAAGGTATTAAGTAGGAATATCGAAGTTTACATCGTAGAGATTCCTAAACTCATGCAACAGTGGTGGAATGAACAAGTAAATCCCTGGAAAGATTCATTTGTTCGTTGGCTGTTATTGCTTCCAGCGAATGAGGATGAACAATTAACCCAAACATTGGAGGATATTGCGATGAATAAATGGGAACGTATGAGTCAAGATTCTTCTTTCCGACAAGCGTATGAAGCAAGGAAAAAAGCGTTGATGGATGAAGCCGCAAAGTTTGCCCATGCTCGTAATGAAGGAATTCAAGAAGGGAAAATACAAATGATTAAAGGTATGCATGAACTTGGCGTACCAATTGAAACAATTGCAAAAGCAAGTAAATTAAGTATAGAAGAAGTTGAGCTTATTTTGAAAGGAAATTCATAATAAACAACTAAGCTAGTAGAAGAGGATCTGGCGCAAAAATAGTGAGTTTATGAAAAATCATCCAATTAGTGAAGTAATCTAGTTATGGCTTTGAAATGTGTTGGAATCCTTTGCTTAGAAATCTCCCCTTTCACTTCTTTTAGAAGTGAAAGGGGAGATTTTAAAAATTACAATACTCATTAATTTGTCTATAACATAATTCTTTAATAGAAACTGTTTCATAATTTTTATACCAATCAGTAGTTTTTTCGATTGTTTCATAAATATCCCATCTTGGAAACCACTGTAATGATCTATTTGCTTTACTAATATCTAAATTCAATATTTTTGCTTCATAAAATGTGGTTTGATTATTTTCTAATTTCCAACTTCCTGAATATCCCCAATGTTGAAAAATTTTTTCAACCAATTCTTTAACAGTTATTCCATTGTGCGAATGGGGACCAAAATTCCATGCACCAGAATATTTGATATTTCCCTCTAATAGTTTTGAAGCTAATACTAAATATCCACTTAAAGCTTCTAATACATGTTGCCAAGGTCGTATAGCATTGGGTGAACGTACAATAATATCTTGTTTATCTTTAATGGCTTTTACTACATCAGGAATAATTCTATCTACTGCCCAATCCCCTCCTCCAATCACATTTCCGGCTCGAACTGTAGCAAGTACTTTCTGATGTTCCATAAATCGTTGTGTATTAAAATATGAATCGCGATAAGAAGAAATCAGTAATTCACAGCACCCCTTGCTAGAACTATATGGATCAATCCCACCCATAGGATCAATTTCACGATATCCCCAATCCCAATCATTATTCTGGTAACATTTATCACTCGTTACAAAGATTCCAATTTGGGGTTCTGAATACTTTCTCATTTCTTCTAATATATTTAGAGTTCCCATCACGTTAATACTATACGTATCTTTTGGATATTGATAAGAGTATTTGACTAAGGGCTGAGCAGCCAAATGGAAGATGATTTCAGGTTTATATGTTTCAAAAACATATTTTATTTTTTGCTCCTCCCTAATATCCCCCCTAATATCAATAATATCTTTTCCTATTTGTGACAAATTAAAAATTCCATTCTTGTGACCTGAGTCTAAAGATAAGCCTATTACCTTAGCTCCTAATTTAGTTAGCCACATTGTTAACCAAGATCCCTTAAAACCTGTATGACCTGTTATCAACACGCGTTTCCCTTTAAAAACATCACTTTTTATATATTCCATTTTATATGTCCCTTTTTATTTTTTAATATTACTTACATACCACTCTTGATTATTTTTATACCAATTAATTGTATTCTTAATGCCTTCTTCTAAAGAAACTACAACTTTCCAATTTAACTTGTTCTTAATTTTCTGAACATCAGATGTAACTTCAAGTCTTTCTTGTAATGAATATGGTATATGTCCATACAAAGGTTTCCTCTGAGAATTAAAATGCTGAAAAATTTTTTCAACAAAAAATTTTAAAGGATGTGTTTCACCACTTCCAATATTAAAAATTTCATTCTTTATACCTGTATTAGTAGCAGCCAATATCAAACCTGTAACAATATTTTCAATATAACAGTAATCCCGAGTTTGTGTACAATGAGTTAAATGTACTTCTTTATCCCGAATTAATTGTAAAATAATGTAAGTGAAGAGATTTTTTGACGAGGCTCCTTCTCCAAAAATATTAAATGGACGTAGTGTAACAATATTAATTTTACTTCTCTCTGCAATATGATGAGCAATTTGTGTCGCAGCTGCTTTAGTTATACCATAAATTTCTTGAGGATTTAATGGGGTATTTTCATTAATGGTATTTATTGTAACCCCATATTCTGAACTACTTCCTAAGTTTATTACTTTTTTGCATCCAATCAGCCTTACTGCTTCCATAATATTAGTTGTGCCTATAATATTAGTCTTAATTTTAGAAATACTATTATCCTGCAATGAATGTTCGGTATCCGCAGCTAAATGAAAAACATAATCCGGTTGGATCTGTTTTACTATTGTTTGAACTTCAACAGCATTAATAATATCTCCATTCCAGACTTGAATATTTTTTAATACTTTTTTTAGTCTCCATAAGTTTGCATGTTCTCTAGCCAATATAAATACATGTGCACCTTCTTTTAATAGCCGCTTTACTAAATGTGATCCTATAAAACCATGTCCACCGGTAATTAATATCCTTCGATACTTTAACGTATCATCCATTGTTTAATCCCTTTCTTTCGCATATCTATATTTTAGAATTTAAATGGATTTTTAGGTACATAACTTGTTGAAACCTGGGAATAAAATTGTGAAATATCTGTAGTTGCTAAAGTTTTTTGTAATTTTTTACTTGCACGATGAATTAATTTTATATATGGGGTATAAATATGTTGAAGGATATCAGACGTAAAACTTAAAGGCTCTTGGAACCAAATATCATACTCATATTTATTTAATAAGCGCATACTGCCAAAGTGATATGAAATTATTGGTTGATTATCTATATAAACTTGATTATCTTTTTGAGAAATTATATGATTATTGTTCATAATTACATTCCATGGTGCAACATTAACTCCTATATTATCAATTATTTTTATATTTCCAAATAAATTAGGGATTCCTTCTAAGTATTTCTGATCTCCCCAACTATTGTAATAAGCATCATAAGTTGTTGAACAGTTTTCTAAACATTTCATTTGCCACCAAGTTAAAATATCAAAACTATTCTTTTCTCGTTTAAAGCCTATAAGCCCCGCTTGATATATCCCAAAAGTACTTTCAAGTTCTGAGGACCCCCTTTGCCGGCACAAAAAAATAGAATATAAGCCCCACTCTTTTATTAATTCTGTTGGATCTGAGAAAAAACATTTATCAGCATCACAATAAATAATGTGATCCACTTCTCCATAATTTAATAAAACATATGAGCACAAATAAGGTTTTAATGTCCAGCAGTATTCCTGCAAACTTCGTGTGTTTTTTATATTTTTTAATTCTGCAGTCTCTACTTTTTTTATGTCAATTAATGTAACATGAGATAGAGACATTTTTTGTAAAATATCGTATACAGATTGGTCGACACAAAGTACCCATATATGAAAATTATTTATTTTATCTCCTAAAGATAAATAATATGCTAAAAATTGAAGGATATATTGTTTACTTACGATTGTTCCAAAAGTAAAGAAGGTATCATATTGGTCCATTTTTCTACGTAATTTTGTATAGCCATAAAAAGTTTTTGAGGTTATAATTTCTTTCTTACTTATGCATTGATTAAAAACATTTTCATTTCTTTCTTTCACATCTTTCATAATTTGACGTAGCGTCTCTAAATAAGGTATATATATATTGTTTTTAATGAACTTATTGATTTTTAAAGGGCTTAACGACCATAAATCGAATTGATTCTCTGAAAACGTTGATAAACAAGCAAAATGAAAAACTATTAATTTATGATTATTAATATATACATCTGTTCCTTGCTGGGTAAATTGATAATTATTATTGTAGATACAATTCCACGGGGCAGCATCCACACCTAAATGAGTTGAAATTTTAATATGATGAAAATATATGGGGATTTTATCTAAATATTTTTGGTCTCCAAAATTTTCTCCATTACGCTCCTGTGAGCAATCATTTAAACATTGTTCCTTCCACCACTTTAAACTTTTTCTACCATGAAAATTATTTTTAAATCCAATAAGTCCTGCTTGAAATTTACCAAAGACCTTCTCTACCTCTTGAGAATCCCTTTGGGGGCATAAATAAACTGCAAATTCTCTCCATTCATCAAAAATTGGTTGCGGACTAGAAAAAAAGAAGAGATCGCTATCACAATATAAAACCCTTGGAATATTGTATGTTCTAAATAAAAACTCCATAAATGGCGCCTTCAATGTCCAACAATACTCATTTATTTTCCGCTCTTTTTTTATCTTTTTTAATGTAGGATTTTCAAAACTTTTCACAGAAATTAACACTACATTTTTTAATTGCTTAGCTTCTAAAAATGAAAAGGTTAATTGATCCATACAACAAATAAAAAGATTGAATTTTTCTGAATGTTTTTGCAAAGATTCATATAAAGCTAATACTTTAAATAAATATTCTTTGCCTACAATAGTACAAAAATTCAATCCATCTATAATTATATTTGATGTATCCTCTGTTGCTGCTGAAACTTGAATAGTCCATTCGTCTTGACTCTGTTCTTCATCCTCTTCTATTGAAATAATGGGTTTTTGACTTTCCAAAATTTCATCTTGTGGATATTTTCTGTTTTTTTCAAACTCTGAAGAAAAATCTAGGAAAAATTTCTCCTTAAATTTTTCTAATAAACGTTCAATATAATTATTCATAGGTATTTGCTCCCCTTACTCAGGTATGCCACAATGTATTTGCTGTTATTAAATCTTTATAAGTATCAATAGATATCCATTTCCCATCATGATTGTATACAGCTAATTCTCGATTATCAACTAATCTTTGAAAAGGTTCTTCTTCTAAAACACAATCTTCATTTGTATCTAAATACTGAAAAATTTTTTTATCACAAACAAAGAAGCCGCCATTGATTCTATCTTTCATCACTGGTTTTTCCTGAAATTCTGTAATTATATTATTCGATGATTTTAATACACCATATTGATTAGTAGGAACTATTCCTGTTAATGTCATCGTTTTACCGGTTTCTTTATGAAAGTTTATTAAATCATCAATATTTATATCTGCTAAACCGTCTCCATATGTGATCATAAAAGTATCATCTTGAATATATTGTTCAATTTTTTTTATCCGAGCACCTGTCATTGTATCTACACCTGTTTCAACACATGTCACATTCCAATTCTCAATTTCTTCTAAGATATCAATTTGCTTCGAAGGAAGATTGAATTTACAATTTTTACATTTCCAGTAGTATTCAAAAAAATATTCTTTAATTTTATCTCCCTGATAACCCAATGGTAAAATAAAATCAGTATGTGCATATTTACTATACAAGTTCATAATATGCCAAATAATAGGTTTGTTCTGTATTTTAGCTAAGGACTTAGGTATTGATTTAGATAATCCATTCATTCGCATTCCTTTCCCGCCACATAAAATTACTACTTGCATTATTTATTCCTCCTCCCTATAAATTTTCTAATTCTATATTCAATTGTATATGTCTGTTTTCAAAAAAATTGTCTGTACAATAAACAAATAACTTAAACATTACCATGATAATTAAGAAATTTTAGAATTTTCAATGCAATAATTATTTAAGCGAAATTTTAAAGGTTTTTATTTTAAATATTTTCGTTAAAATTGTTAACTAATGGATATTTATATAATTATCCATCCGTTTTTAAAGAAAGCATTTTTTTATGTAAATTATAATTAACTATTTACTACACAGTACGTATTGATACATATGTAAAATTCAAAGGCAGGGGCGAAAAAGTACTACGTATGCTTACATGTTTGTCATGTGTAAACTAAATTTTAACCATAAAGAGCATCTCTAACAGGAAGTCCTATTGCTACACAAGACATGTGTGACAAGTATACATTTCTATTCGCGCATAAGTAGATAAGTGTAGAAATCTACATTTATACTCATACACAAGCGGAAAAGTATACTTATGTACATTTACACTCATATACTTTTCTTAAGGAAAGTAATATATTTTTATAAAAAGAAATATATTTAAAATATACACCTAATCATAAAAACTTTACGAATAAGTATACAATTACGTGCGTTGTTTGTAGATGATATATTATACGTGCCCATATCCGTATTTGATGTTTTATAGAGGGACAAAGCCAACTACTATATAGGATAAAAAATGTTTATTAGTGGGTTATGAATCTTTGCAAAAACAGGGAACATGCAACAAATAGATACATGTATGACCTGTGTAGATGTAAATCCAAATTTAGGGAATGAAATGGTTCTCATCAGTAAGAAATTGGATATTGTCTAACTGATGATCCGAAGGATATAAGAGTATGTATAAACACCTATATGATATACCACACAAAATATAAAATAAAAATATGTGTACTATTCTTATTTCGTCAGAACGAGTAGAAATGGAGAAAGATATATATTTCTCCATTTCTACTCGTTCGTTTTTTATTTTCACCAGAATTTTCAACAAGGACGTTTCTTCTCTTCTCTTTTGCCACTGTCAATTCCTTAGTTTCCTGCATAGCACGTACCATTTGGAGTAAACTTTTGTCTCGTATTTCCAACTTTTATTCAATGTGATCATGATGCTGTTTGATTTGTTCTTCTATGCGCCTGCTGCTCTTTTCTTCCTGTTCCCATAATTATTTTTCCATTTGTACTATACTCTAATCCATTTTTTGAGTGCTAACGTTATAGTGTTGATAAAGTTATTGTATGAACTGTGGGGTGAAAGAGGTTTCTTGTAATATTTTATGAGGCATCGCAGCTTTTTCTAACGTCATACTTACTAATTTCGATTAATTTTTCAATTACTATGACATTTTGTTCTGTGTCTTCTCTTCGGCTACCCGAATTTTTTTATTATAATTCCCTCTCGGTGCAGAATATCTATATATTTTCTAAGGGCACTATCACTGATATGTAAACGTTTGTATACTTCAAATAATCTCATCCGCCACTACAGCCTCTCCTACTGATAAGGTTCCAGGATGAATATGAAACTCCTACAAATCTAACGTTTTAACGGAATATTATAGTAAAAAACACTACATTTCTTCTTAAATAATATAGAATTAAAGATACATATACACGCATAGCTACAGGTGAACTACCCGCCACTTAACGTCCTAACGGACGGTTTGAAGTGGGGGCTTCTCGGTTAGTCGTTACTTTTGGTAGCTAACGAATTCGTCCTAAGACAGCCGAGCTAACGCCCTTGTTCCAAGGGTTATTTTATTGCTATCTATGCTAACGCCAATAGGCGTATTGCTTCATTTTTGATATTGGTAGCTGCGTTATAATCTCTATCGAGATTTACACCGCATATACAAGAATAGACTCGCTCAGACAATGACATATTTTTCATATTTCCACAACTGCTACATGTTTTTGTGGAAGGAAACCATTTGTCTATTTTCACAAGCTGTTTGCCTTGTTCATTTAGTTTATAAGCTAAGAAAGAAGTGAACATACCCCAAGCATTATCAGCGACGCTTTTTCCAAAATGAAGTGCTTGCGATATTCCCTTCATATTTAGATCTTCAATAGCGACAACATCAAAATGAGTAGCCAACTCTTTAGACTTATGATGAAGGAAGTTCTTACGTTGGTTTGCTACTTTTTCATGCAGCTTAGCTACACGGATACGTTGTTTATTCCAACGCCCTGAACCTTTTGTACGTCTTGATAATACTCGTTGAGCATTTGCTAATCGGTCTAACATTTCACGATAGAACTTAGGATAATTGGCTCTCTCATCCTCAGAACTGACGTATAATTGATCCATCGCAAAGTCTAATCCAACAACTGTTTCTACTTCTTTTTGTACGATCTCTTTTTCGTATTCAGTCAAAATGGACACATAGTATTTACCAGTAGGTGTCATAGAAATCGTACATGACTTGATTATATGGCCTTGTGGTATTTCTCTATGCTGTTTGATACGTACCATTTTCAGTTTTGGTAATTTGATATGACCGTTAAGCAACATAATATTTCCGTTCACTACATTCGTTGTATAAGACTGTCTTTCTTTTTTGCTTTTGAATGTCGGGAAGTCATTTTGACCACGAAAGAAATTTTTATAGGCTGTTTGCAAGTTTAGTTGAGCATTTGCCAAAGCTAATGAATCCACTTCTTTTAACCACTCAAATTCTGCTTTGTATTTCGCAGGAGTGGGAAGCTTTTGTTTCTTTAGTTGAACCTTATCATCTTTATGTTTTTGATACGCTTTTTTCCGTTCAGCTAACATTCTGTTATACACGAAACGTACACAACCGAAGGTTTTACGCATAAGACGTGCTTGGTCTTCTGTTGGATACAAACGGAATTTATATGCTTTATTCTGCTTTGTCATATCATTTCACCTCATTTTTCACTTTGATTTTCAATATATGTTTTTACTACGTCTATTGGCGAACCACCAGTAGTTAGCAAGCAAAAACTTCTTGACCAAAACGTCTCTTTCCAAAGTTTCTTTTTCACTTGTGGAAAGTCTCTTTTAATAAGTCGAGAACTTGCACTTTTATAAGCATTGATGAATTTTGTCATTTCTGTATTAGGGTGTGCCTTGAACAAAATATGAACGTGGTCTACATCATGATTCCATTCAACTACTGTGATGTTATGGTTTTCAGATAGTCGAACAAACATATCTTTTGCATAGTCTGACATATCATCATCAAACACATTTCTTCTGTATTTCACAACCAACACAAGGTGATAATACAACAAGAATACTGAATGATTATTACTATCTAATTTCATTTATATACCAGCCTTTATCATTTATAAGACTGATTATATCAGAGGTAAAATAAAAAAGAAAACCTTTTGGCTACGCCAAACCGAAATTCATCTCCCACCTACCGCTGGGCTACGCCCTTCACACGCTTGAGGAAGGAGAATTCTTTCGGGAAATTCGTTAAATCATTTTAAAAGAAAATGTTAACTATCTTGACCGCTAAACGTTTTAACGGAAAAGTTACAGTTTTTTATAAATGCTGATGTGACAAAATCTTTTAGTCCCCCATCCATCTCCAGATAAGAATGCGATTTTAAAAAGTGGTTGTACTTCATTTCAACTCATAAGGAAATAAAGGGCCTATCAGAAGGATTCCGTCTTACGGATACCTTTCCATATGTTCCTTTACTTCATGACTTTTAGCAAATGGAACAAGACTTAGTATGGACAACTTTATTTTGTTTTCTTCAACAGCAATGTTTTTTTGTTTTGTGACATACAATTATACATTGTTCTCCTTAGATTTAAAGAGTGGAGCACTGTTTTATTTTTTACCGAGTAAGTTATTTTTTCATAGTAAGAAGTTTGGCAGAGCATGTATCTATTACGAAGTGAATTTGTATTCAGTATATAGTGCAATATTCGTGACAACTGGTTTCATAACATTTTATGTATGTCGAACAAGTAAGATAGCTTTTGGCCCTCCTTTGTCCAAAGTCCATTAACTTCCCGTTTACTCACTGGACTGTGCCCTTCATGTTTATTGAGGAATAAATGTGAAGGGCTCAATCGGTAAAGTTGAACAGAGGTTAAATTAGGGGATTTTTTAAAGTAATAGATGTTTATTTAAGAAACTTTGTTGTTTTTTCATATAGTGTTTTTTGTATTTATATAACTTATCGATAAATTGAGCTCTATTATCATTAATGACATGTTCTCTTTCTATTATATAATCTAATAAGTTGTTTGTATTTGTTAGAATAGTGTTTTCTTGGTATTCAAGAGAATAGGCAAAATCGATTCCTTTTGAACGATATGCTAAATTAATAAATGGAGTAAGAGCAGCAGCTGAAAGGACATTTGCATGTAGTTTTAAATTAACGGAAAATTCACTACATTTTAACAAATTAAAAATTTGTGTGGATGTACATACTTCTGGAATAATCGTTATGGAATCAGACTTATATAAATCAAACTTTAATTTTTGACAATACGCAATGTCAATGTCCCACATAGGAAAAATCACAATATGATATCCTTTTTGTTGTAAAAATTTACAACATTCACTTAATTGCCCCGATAAATATACCTCATTATATCCAAAAAGTTTATTAAATGTAGTTCCCCAATTTACAGATACAATTTTATTAGCATTTTTCGGCAAATATTTTTCGATAATATAAGAATCTTGTTTAGGAGTATACGTTATAGCAGCATCACCTATTATATCAATATTTGTTAAATTTGGGTTGTAGGTTTTTAAGGAATGATAAGTGAGGGGACCTCTAACCCCAAGAAATTTAATAGATTTTATTATATTTATTATTTTTTCAAAATCAATATCTCTATTATTGAAAAACTGATTAGTTTCAATGTTTTTTTGTTGCTTATAATTATAAATAGATTGTTCAGTTAAATAATCAATCCCTGTTCCATAGCCAAAAACGGGAATATTCATTTTATGTGCTTCTTCTACCAAATTTAAAAATATATTACCTTGTAATAAAGATCCTCCACCCAGTATAACCATATCAAAAGGTGTGTCTTTATAAAATTCTTGAAGCGACTTTTTTTCATGTAATGGGAATGAAATTATTTTATATTTTTTTTTACTCCATTTCCTTAAGGATTGTTGGAATGCTTCATAACAAACTTCATCACCAATATTATTTGTTCCTAGATAACCAAGATATAAAAGAATCATTTTGTGTTGGACCTCCAAATGTAATTTGTTTAAATTTTAAAATCTTTTCAATTAAATCTATAAAGTAATCAACACGTTTTTCCACAGTATGATATTTAAGAATCATTTTACATCCATTCTTAGCAATTCTTTGTCCAAGTGTATCGTATGTTTTTAAAAATTTATAGCCTAATTCCATATAGTTACCTTCGTCTATACTAATAAAATGAACATTTGGGATAAAGCCAAGATCTTTTAATTCTTGGGATTCAGGAGCTAATAATAAAGTATTGGTAGCTAAAACCTCATAATATTTCATCAATGGATAGTGATAAATAGAATCACACGTAAAAAAAATTTTCGATTTATTAATTTTTTTGGCGTAGCGTTCTCCAACTATAAATTGTTGTTCATTGTAAGAAGAATGGTGGTAGCCTGGGTGATCATAGTATTTAAAATTTTCATGTTTTTTTAGTTCTTTTAACATCGTATCTCTTAAAGGATAAATTTCGGGGTGTACACATCCCATCATTAAAAAATCTATACTTTTGGGTTGGTTATAGTCTTTAAAAATTTCTGGATTGATATAGTGTGGAAACCAAATCATACGATTTTCAAATTCTTTATAGTTAGCTTTAAAAGCATCTCTATAATGTACAAATAAATATGGAATACAATTATTAATGATAAATTGTTTGCGATAATCAATTTTATAATGTAAGTCATGCATAATCATTCCTATAGGAATTGAACATGTGCTTAGATCAGTTATTTCTGGACATCTAGTAGGACGAAGGTCATTTAACAAAATAAAATCAGGAGGGCTTTTTAGTTGTGAGATAATTGTATGGATACTTCCTGGCTTCTCCCAAACTGTCACATCCATTTTCTTTTTTAAAGCCTGGATGAAATAAAAAGTATTACGTTCTAATCCCATGGACCAATCTTTAGTAACAAATAATAAATGGATTTTTTGCTTCACTAATTATAACCTCCTGTAACTTATTTATATAAAGGTATGTTTTGTGAAGTATACCTTTATATTCAATGAATTTTTAAATATTAGGAGCAATGGTCACTGTATAGGGAGAAAACTACAGTGAGCCTGCAATACGATTTACAGACCTATAGAAGGTAACATATATTTTTGTATTATTTTATTATTAATTTAAATAAGTAAAATTTTATGTTCTAAATTGGATTGTTATAGTATACATTATGGTATTTGTACGTGAGTGTTCTAGTGCAAATGTAAGGTTTTAATGAAAAAATCATATAGCAGAATGAGCCCCAAAAATATTTTATTTTTTATAGAGAGTAAGCTCTATACTTAAAAATGTAAAGGTGTAATTTTTCAAATGCATAAAACAAAGCGGGTGCCTTTTTAATTTCGTTTAGAAAATTTTGCAACAGAACCCTTAAGGTCAATGGAATATTTGATAAGATTTCTGGTTTAATCTTCGGAAAACATGAACAGTTTAACGATAATGGTACAAATAAAAAAACATATGAAATTCTATTAGAGATTTTAAAGGGTATTAACCTGCCCTTTATTCTCCATACTCATCCGATGTTAACTGTCTGTCCCAATTTGTATACCCTTACGAATGGAAGTCTAGAATATTTATCAACTTATGTAATCTAGTTACTCCATTTAATTTGTTATATATTTAGTGCGTGGCTAAAATTTCAGTTTACGGAAATACAATACATGTGGAGAGGGGAAATCCATGAAGAAGAATACGTTTACTTTTTTTGGGGTGACATTAGTCGGAATTATCGGGTTTTTATTTATACCAGTTGTACATGCTGGCACAGAAAAAACATTTCAACCAAATGATTTCTCTACGTATGGCTTGGGTTTAAAAAATATTAAGGTAAAAGAAGATGTACCCGAGTATACACCATCTACCTCTTATCTCACAAAACAAGAAGCAACTAAACAAAAACAACAAGGAATTCAAACCCCAAGCACTCTTCCCAATCACATCAATTTACGTGAATATTTTCCTGAAGTACGAAGTCAAGGGAAGTTTGGAACTTGTGTCCCATTTGCAATGACAGCTTTAAGAGAATATTATATCGCAAAAGATGCCGGGGCGCGTGGGACTGATATTACTTATTTGTCTCCTGCTTATATGTATTATCCAAATGGGCCTCATGATGGTATGTACATTGAAAATCCGCCCTTGAAGTTTTAAAACGAAGTGGTGTTCCCCCAGAAACAGAACGTTTATATGATGTAAATTCAGAAAATATAGAACAATTTAAACAACTAATAACCCCTACACAGAAAGAGAATGCATTACCATATAGAATCAGTGGTTATCAAGTCATACGCGAAACAAATATGGTACATAAAATCAAACAAGCACTGGCAAATCTAGATTCTGTTTTAATAGGTATCAACGTTTATCCTAATTTTGATGCAACGCCTACATCTGGAATTATACCACCTGTTACAGAAAAGAAATCCCGAGGGGGACATGCTCTAGTTGTCGTAGGGTATGATGAGACAAACCAATGGTTCATTGTAAGAAATAGCTGGGGAGTAAAATTTGGTGATCAAGGATATGCGTATATGCATTATCAGACATTATTAGATATGTCGAATAGTGTAGCGTATGTGATTAAGCCTACGCAAAAACAATATCCACCATTTGGTGTAAAAATGACAATGACAGATATAAATTCTTCAGAAATCCAATTCAATATATCAGCGAAAAATGCGACTTCATACGATTTGTATAAAAATAACAAAAAAATCCAGACCTTTACGACATCTACTATTACAGATTTAAATATTATACCGGAGAAATCTTATATGTATCATGTGGTAGCGAGAAATACGATGGGAGAAACTCGCGGCTATCCTTTGTCTATTTCAATTCCACCTATCATACCGATTAAACAAGCTAATTAATATATAACTACTCAGCTTAATTAGAAAAAAGGCATACTAAGTACATGTTTTTCATTCGAAAAATGAAAAAGAAAAGATTCCAATAAGAGAAAGAATCTAAATCAGATAGAGAATTTCTCTTATGAAGTTGTGTGATTCCAAGGAATCGTTCTGTTTTCTATAAACTGGCCTATTGCTCGTAAGATAGATTGTTTTTGTTTTTTCATGGTATTCATAAAAATTCGTATTTGACAAAAAAATTCTGCGCCTTTCTTACTTCGAAAAGTCCCAGATACCTTATGTTCAGTCACATTTATCTGGATTGGTAGTAAATTATACACTTGGCGAATGCGGTATCCTTTTACAGGTTGGTAGTGTAAGAAGCTGTTTAGAATATTTTTAATAAAATTGCCACACCTGCCAATAAGCAACTTTGTCTGCTATTTTCAAGCGTTCGTTCACAATTTTTCCAAAGTCTGCGGTAATTTTCCAACCAAGCAAAAGTTCGTTCCACAATCCAGCGTTTCGGTAATACGACAAACTTGTGAAGTTCAGAGCGTTTAATGACTTCAATCGAACAATTAATCGTTTCTTTGATGGATTCTGCAAAGGATGGACCCGTATATCCGCCATCACAAAGTATATTTGTCACTTTGTCTAATGTTTTCTTATGCCTTTCACACATTTGGATGGCACCCTCTCGGTCTGTTATATTCGCGGTTGTTACTTCAATCGCATGAATGAGACCGTTCGTATCTACAGCGATATGTCTTTTGATTCCTGACACTTTCTTTCCAGCATCATAGCCTTTTTCACCAGCTATCCATGTGTTTTTCACGCTTTGTGCATCTACGATGCAGAAACTTGTCTGATTCTTACGTCCATCTTGCTCACGATAGATTTCAACTAATTTTTTTATGCACTTTTTCGAGAAGACTTATGCCATTCTCGTCTACTTTCCGCCAAATCTGATAGTAGAAATAGACTGTTTGCCAGTTTGGAAAATCACTTGGAAGATTACGCCATTGGCAGCCTGTGGTAAGCACGTATAGCACACCGCAGAATACCTCATATAAATCGACTGTGCGTGGACGTGTCCTTTTTCGTGCGTTTTCCAAATCTTCTCGAATTAGTTCAAACTGTTCATGGGAAACATTACTTGTATAATTGTGTATCATAGAAAATATCCTTTTTTGTACAGATTATACCATAGATTCCAAACGGGTTCTAAGGACGTGTTACAACAAGTACAATGCGTAGGAGAATAGGTAATTGTATGGTCCGGAGTCGTTGCCAAACGAAGTGTATGTCCTTTGTGGCCCAACTGCCCACCGATTTGACGCTGGGATGATTTACGCAAACCACCTGTAGAAGGTGATTTATGACTATTTGTAAATTTTTTTGAAGCATGTTCTAGTTCTTGAATCTGTTTTTTTAACTTAGAAAATATTTCGTCAAGTAGAGACACGACAGCTTCAGGTCCTTGTTTATATGCATCTAAAATGATTTTTTTATCAACCATTCTATTCATCTCCTGATTTGATATACTCAGTATTTACAAATGAGAGGCGTATGAAACTAGTAAAAATCGAGTAGAGGGAAAATAAAGTAATTCATTTCCGCCCCTCTCACACCACCGTACATACGGTTCCGTATACGGCGGTTCAGTTTATATTACAGTGTGAACTTTTAGATAGCGTTCTAAAGAAGAAGGGACGCCCCTCTTCTTTAGTCTTTGATTTGAGATGGCTCTTTGAACGACTTTCGATAATCCTATATATCGGTAGCCCTTTCGACAGTAAGTTAACCCCTTCGCTTCTTCCTCCGGAATCCCTAATTGAACAAGCGATTTGATTTGTTTCTTCGGTATTTTCCATTTCTTTCAAATAATCACTCTAATTCTGGAGCGGAGCTTCTTATCTACTTGCTTCATAACGCCTTTCATATTTGCACTCCTGAAGTAATTTACCCATCCAAATATAACTTGTTTTAGTTTCAATATTCGATAGTCTAACGGAACACTCCAGTTTCGTTTTGTCAGTTGTCGAAGCTTTCTTTGAAATTTCTGTACTGAGATTGGGTGTGGTTTCGTTTGATATCTCCTATCCTTAGAGTTGTAATAATATCCAAATCCTAAAAATTTTAAATCTTCTGGTCGAGAGATTTTACTCTTTTCTGTATTGACTATCAAACCTAGGTTCTTTTCTATAAATCTCACGATTGATTTCATCACTCTGCTCGCCGCTTTCTCGCTTTTCACAAAGATAAGAGCGTCATCGGCGTATCTCACGAATTGGAGTTCTCTACTTTCGAGTTCCTTATCCAGTTCGTTCAGCATAATATTGCTCAAGAGAGGGCTAAGATTGCCTCCTTGCGGAGTGCCGACTGGTGTTTCTTCATATTTCCCATTCACCATAACCCCACTGACTAAGTACTTTCTTATGAGAGAAATGACATCTCCATCGCTTATTGTGTTAGATATAATTCGCATCAATTTATCGTGATGGACTGTATCAAAGAATCTTTCCAAATCAATGTCCACTATCCAATCATATCCGTCGTTCAGAAATTCCAAGCTTTTAACAATTGCCATCTCACAACTTCTTTTTGGTCTAAAACCATAACTGAATTCACTGAACTGCTTCTCAAATATGGGACTGAGTATTTGATGAATGGCTTGTTGAACGACTCTATCCACTACTGTTGGTATTCCCAGCTTGCGCATCTTGCCATTCTCTTTTGGGATTTCCACTCTTAAGGCAGCTTGTGGTTGGTATTTCCTTGTTCTAATGCGCTGACGTAGCTCGTCCTTATGCTCTTTCAGATATTGCTTTAGTTCTTCGACTGTTATACCATCAACTCCACTTGCACCTTTATTTTTATAAACGCGTAAGTAGGCTTCATTCATATTTTTGTTGCTTAAAATTGCTTCTAAGAGTTCCACACTCGTTTCTCCTTTCCCTTCACGTAGTAAGTGACAACTCCATTTTGATTATCCTTTGAGATACGCTCATACTTTCATCATTAACATATTCGGAGTACGTCACTTACGCATTCATGGCGTTGAAACACTATAAACTGTTCGGCCCTTCATGAATTTGTTCCACTACTATGGCTTCGGCTGACTTCTTGCGGTTAACCATTTTCGACTGTACTGTTAGTACATCCGCAAGATCTCCCAGGGTAAGGCAGCTATCTTTCCTCTTTTACTCGCCTGATTTACTCTACAAAGTTACGCACATCTTTTGGACTTTAACTTGTTTAGGAGTCTCATCCCTTTATAGAGCCTTCGTATCAGATTTCTGTTCGTCGAGCCAAGATTTTATTCCACGCTTCCTCCAGCCCTTACCTCACGGTAAGTACCTTGCGCTTCCTTAGTAGTTGGTCGATGCGTACCCCCACAGTGGACTTTCACCACCTAGATAGTTGCCATGCCTGGCACACTAAAAAAAGACACCGAAAGGTGCCTGAGTAGTTACAAAGTAAGATTAAATATATGAATAAAGATAAAATAAAAAAGATTGAAGAAATTAATTTCTTCAATCTTTTTTATACTT
>NZ_JBNPJZ010000128.1:0-19958 GCF_050312695.1 Bacillus sp. AF62
CTTGTATAATTATGTATCATAGAAAATATCCTTTTTTGTACAGATTATACCATAGATTCTAAACAGGTTCTTAGAGGATTTTGGTACTTGAATACGGAACTTTTCTCCTAGTTGGAATGTTTCTTTCCCTTCACCTTGTTCTGTGACAATACGTGTACCTTGTGGTGCATTGTTCATTTGTACTTGAAATGTACCTTTTTTTGCATTTGTTTGAACGTTGTATGTTGTTGTTTCGAAATATTCACCGTTTAATTGGGCTTCTTGTTTATCCGTTGGAATGACATTCATCCAGACATCTTGTGTATCCTGGCTTTGATTTGCCGCGTGAATAATGTTCTTTGCCGCTTTTTTAACTGCCGCATTCTTGAACTGTAATTCATCAACGGAAATCTGGCCAAGTGCATTCCAAAGAGCTAATTGCGTTGCATAGTGGGCTTCTTGCCAATTAGAAACACCTAAACTTTCTGGTGTTTTCTGTGGGTATCCATTCATTAAGACGCGATAGGATACATCATCTGTTTTGCCTGCTTCTGGTAAATCCTCTCCATTTGGGGATTTTAAACCGTATACCAGACAATACGCGATTTGACCACTGGCGTTCTTTAGTAGCTCTGTACAAACATCTTTCCCATACTGCGGACTATAGGCCCAATCCATCTGATACCTTTCACGATTGATTACCTCCGCACTGGCTTGATTCAGTGGAATCAAGAAGCTCATCACAAATAAAAGTACACTCGTAAAGAGTAGTAGTGTTTGATACGATCGTTTCAAAACCATTTTTTACAGCTCCTTTAGGATTATTCAGTTTTCAAAGGACAGAATATTTAGAATTTTACCTTTCTAAATATAGAACAATATACTTTAGTTATAATTATTTCGTCTTTTAGCCGAATTTCATTTACAATACACTTAGATAGATGTAATCAATAACATGAGGTTTATTCATTCTGTGATGGGTATTGCACGATAATATGTTGGTCTGAAAAGTTTCTCGATCGGAACTTCAAGGAAATCAGCTATTTTTTTAGCTTTATTGTCTTTCAGACTCCTTCTTCCAATTTCAACATCATATAATGTGCCGATTGGAATTTTAGCGCCTTTGGAAACTTCCTTAATACTTAAACCTTTGGATTCCCTGTATTCTCGTACAACGGTTTTGTTTTCATGTGACGCTAGCATTTTTTCACCCTCCCTTCCCTTAATTACATTGTATTCGGCTTCAAGCCTAAAGTCAACACTTAAAGTTCATATCTTTATCACTTTAAGTGATATTTTTCTTGTTTGTTAAACGTCTAAAAATGGAGTGATATAAAATGGAAATTACAGAGAATGTTTTAGGGAAAAACATAAAGAAATTAATAGCTATAAAAGGTGTAGATCGCAAACAAATGGCAAAAGATTTAGGAACAACTTACAGAACCGTTTCTAGTTGGATAACTGGTGAAAAGAAGCCTCGCCTTAATAAATTAGAAGAAATCGCAAGCTATCTAGGAGTAAACACTGCATCACTGTTACAAAGTGAAATTCCAGATGCCGAAATATTAAAAACAGTAAAAGGTGAAGATCCTGTTGAGCGTTTAGCACGACTTCTTCATGAAAAATACATGAGTGTGCCAGATGAATATAAGCCCCAGATCGAGAGAGAATTATTGAAATACGCGACCAAATTAAAAATGGAAGTTGAACAAAAAGAATAAGAGAGCCTCAATAATGAGACTCTCTTATTCTTCATTTTCATAGCTTGCGCATAATTCTATAATCTCACTAAAAGTTTGTAAGTCTATTTCTTTTACAATTTCAATTAACTCATTTACACCTAATTCTTTTGTCCCCATAACTAACCCTCCGCTTTTAGTATTATATTGTGAAAAAACAAACAATAGTTTCACAAAATCCTATCCAGGAATTTGTAAAACTGTTTATAAAATCACAAAAGACACCGCTTAAACGATGTCTTTTGAAAAATATAAATTAAATTTTAAATTAAGAATCAGCCTCCACCACCTGGATCGACCATCATTCTATAAAATTGTTTTTGATTTTCTAAGTTTTCAACTTTAGCGTAATATTGTTTCGCATCCACTTTACTTGGTGAACTACTTGCTATGGGCAATAACAGCAAAGTAACTACCATCAATGCATATAACTTTTTCATTTGGTTCTCTCCTCCCCTTAATCTTATATTATACTTTATGCATATTCATTATATATTCCTTCTGCAAATTTTACATATAAAAAATCGTTATTCGCTTTGAACATATCAATAGACTTTTTTATTAACTGTACATCTTTTTTAGCCATACCCATATAACATGTTTGAAGTGGTGTTAGTTCACCATTTTTCAGCTTTATTTGCTCCAATATGTATATTGCTTGTTGGAATTTCCCTAATTTAATCAAGTATAATGCATATTCTGCAAGATGAAGTTTTTCAAAATCAATTTTGTCTAAATCTTTACACCAAACTATCCTAATGAAATTAATATCATTTAATGCAATGTTGTATTTCAAACTACTTTTCGCACCATTTAATACATACAATGCTTCTTGGAAGAAATATAAAGCTTTTTTGTAATTGGAAAACATAACATTTTCCCCACTTCTAATATTCAACAAAGCCTCCATAACAGGGAAAAAGTTCAAATCCTTAGATGTTCTTAGTTGTCTATTTTCTCTTTCAAACTCTAAATTTTTATCTTTCCTTAATACTGCATAACTCCAAAGTTCTTTTACCCAAAATCCATATAATTGTTTCAAGTAAACATTAGTCACAAACCTAATATTATCCTCAATCCTAATTTTATAACCTTCCATTAATCCAAAATCGCCCAAATCACATAAAATCAACATACTAAGTATGTCACAAAAAATTTCTATATCGTAATTCTTCTTATTATTTTTAGCACGTGCCTTTTCAATATTTAAATACACTTCTCTAACATTCTTTCCACTTAAACGCTCAATATATAAATTAAAAACATTTGCTAATCGTTTCATTTCCAGATCATTGTTTTCTTTACACATCTCATAAATCTGTTCCATTAGTGTAGAATGATCATTTAAATGAGCCAATGCAAACGCTACTTTTACATTAATATTTAACCTATCATCTAAAGTCTTTAAATACTCTATAATTTTCTGTTCCTGTTTATCTTTATCGTTTGTAAAAACCACATTTGTAATTTTAGAAAAAGTATATACAGATAACTCTTTATCTTTATTAATCCAGTTTGAAACTGTAGATTTGGCAACTCCAATTTCTTTTGCTAAATCTGTATATGTCTTATTTTTAGATGATAAATAATTGTCGATTTCCTTAGATAACTTCTTCATATATTGTCACCTCTTCTTGTTTTGAGAATATTCAGAAACGTACATGTAAGTAATAAAATTATACCATATCGGGCGAACCTATGTTTTTCTCAACTTGTTTCGGAATATTCAGAAAATTATAGGTGTAGACATGTTTAGACATTAAAATTCATATTTTATAGTCAAATATGAACTTATAGTGTTGATATTATTCAAATAGAATTGTAAAATAAAAATAACTTACTCGTATCATTAATTTTCCAGAAAGTACGCTTGGATATAAATAAAAAAATAAAACCCCACCACATCGTTTTTAATTGGTTCCCGGTCGCCAAACTAGAATCCAATTAAAAACTCCAAGAGATAGGGGCTTTAAATTCACACTATAGGTATATGTGTTTTTCTTTAGTATCAAACTTGATACTAAAATTATACCATAACGTATATCTATTGTGAATATAAAACCTCTGTTTTTCCTGTTTATTTGTGGTGGAAAAATAGGAGGTTTTTTATGCTACTAAATAACTTTTTACTAAGTAAGGCAAAACGAGAATTAAGTCCACACCTGGTTCATGTTCCGCGAGGTGCTATCAATAAAACAGTACAAAAAGTAATTAAGGCTATCGATACAATTCTTTTAGATACAGAAGGTAAAACCACTAAAGATTTCTTCATACAAACACCACGCCGCTATAAGGCATTGGAAGTTGTTTTATCTTACCTAGTACAAGAAGGCTACTCTCAAATGAGACAAAATCAAATCAGTGAAAAATCGGGTATTTCTGTGCCGATCATCAACTTTATTCTGAATTGGTTAGAGGACCTTGAAGTATGCCATCAAATCAAAACAAGACGTCATGGTAAGATTGCACCATCTATTTACATATTAAGCCTCAATACCAATTATTTGAAGATCATTGAATATTTTAAGCAAAAATGGGCGTTTTCAATTGATATGTTTTCTACATTTACAAAGTTTCTATCTAAAAGACTAAGTAAAAAACAAGAGAAATCTACAGAACAAGCCGAAAAACCAACTGTGCCTACATGCCAGGGAATAGATATATTGGATGCTGTTGCTCCTACAATTGAAGAAGTAGAAGAAAAACAGCCAATGAATGCCCCTGATTCGGGTGAAAAGTTAGAACTACGCTTCCGCGAAATGGATGAGTTTATGAGCGAAGATCAAAAGAAACTGTATATGTATATCATAAGTAAAGATACAAATATTACTGAAAAAGATGCTTATACAATCGCATTACGTATGCCGCCAGACATAGATTGGGAAGCAAGAAAGACTTTTGAGGATTGTGTACAGTTTTTTGAGATAAACAAATCACAAGAAAGTACGCCTGCACATTTCGTAACGATCTATAAAAAACAGTTAATTGCAAATAGGAAGCGTAGACAGCAACAAGCAAATATGGCATTTGGAAAACCAATGAAGAGTCTCATACCATCAATGGATTTATTCAAAAAAATGATTGATCCGAACGCCTAAATCTCTTTTTTCAAAAAAATAATTGTTTTATAGCCTTGTTCAAAAAAATCTCCCCTAACAAGGCTTTTTGTCATGCCATTCTTTATTTTAATAGATTAAACATATTATCAATCTATTATATTTTTGTAAATTAAGGACATTTTTCACAACAAATACACTATGAATTTATACTCGAATTGAACCTGCTTTTAAATCAGTAATTAAATAAGAAGAATTTTCTAATCCCTTGTGAGAGTAAGGATTATTGAGCAAAAATAAATCCTAATATATTTAATATATTTAATTTTTTTTAAAACAAGATTTATTATAAAAAATATCCTATATTGGGAACTATAATTTTGTAGATTTTTAAACATAAATCCCCAGATCAAACTACATACCAAAATAGAACTCTTCTTGTCATTTAATCTACAAATCTACGGAACACCGCATATCTGTAGACAGTATACATACTAATATTCATAATTTGTACCACATAAATACATAGTATAGCACTTTAAAAACAAACGATTATTTCTGTTCATTATGAGCATTTCAGTAAAGAAAATAACCTCAGAATTAATTCAGAATAATATGAGATAAATCTACAGAATTAGTTGCGACAACATACTTAGGTTATTCTGAACTTATTCTTATCTTAAACTTATTGATAGCACTAGGTTCCGCGGAATATTTAGAAACTTAGATTTACCTTGAAGCTCTCCTGGCAACGGAATCTGATTCAGCTATGAATTAGATTCCGTTGCCAGGCAGATTTTCATAAAACTACGTAGGCGGGGCGGCGGCCATGCCCATTCCTCGCATATCGTCCTCCTTCAACATCGGCTCATCATTCGCCTTCCATGCATTCCTACACATCTATATATCCACCTATACCACAACGCTACGCCCTGTCTAGCCCCGCCCACATGTCTCCGCATAGCCCCGCAATGTCCTGGCCCTGGAATCCCACAAGCCTCGAAGCAAACCTCTCGAGCGAGAATCCCCTATTGCTTGTTTATATGATTCTCGTATATAATTGCGGTACACAATTTTTAAGACAAAGGAGTATATAAACATGACTTGGGACCTTTCTATTGATGTTTTTCTTACTGATCTGTTAAAACATGGCCGTAAATCTTCTACCGTTAAACAATACCGCTACGATCTCACACTTTTTACATCATGGATTCGGAGATGCGTCAAATCGCCTCCAGAATCGTTTTTTTGTTCTTTTGATGAAAATGTATTAGAAAGATACTTGAAGGCTCTTAAAAAAGAACGTGGGGTGTCGATTTCTACTATCAAGCGTGTGCGAGGTATTCTGATTAACTTTTTACAATTTCATGGTGCGGCCCAGGATTTAAAAAGCAATGTCTCCCCTCCTGGACTGACTTCCAAACACTTTGCATCGGATCAAGAAATTACAAAGTTATTCCGCGTCATGCGTAGTTATAACGGTTTAACTGATTACCAGGCGGGGGGAAGAAAGTTTATTCTGGAAAGAAACCTTTTATTGATTCATTTCATGTTAGACTATGGGCTATCTATCCAGGACATTTTAACGTTATCCATGCATGATATACACTTTGGAACGAATACCATCACCCCAGGAGGACTACACGCCTACAAGCGATTTATTCCCCTTTCAAAAAAGCATGTAAAACTTGCCTTATCTTATTACAACAAGGTTCCTAATCTTGTTAGACCGCGCCAACAAACGGGCGACCCCTTCTTTGTGGCGTTTGATTTTGGCCCGCAAACGTTCCGTTGGGACTATGAAAACGATCAACCCGCCGCTTTAACTCGAATCGCTATACAACGCATGTTACAGAAAGAAGCGAAGCGCGCTGAAATCCATATAACGCCTACTATGCTACGGAACCGTTTTATATTAAATGCACTACAGAATGGCATGAAACCCATTGAAATTAAAGCATTTTTGGGTTTGAAAAGCATTGAAGCCCTGCATAGATACGTTCAATTCTGGAATAAAACAGTAACGAAATAAAAAACGCTAAAAAATATATAAATTACCCATCATAGAATACGTTTATTAATTTTAAATTTATGATTAAAATTAGTGAAACTACAGTTAAAGATGTGGGTTCATGTTGTTGTATCGACTGAATTGCACAAAAAACACTGCTATTGTACAGGAATTGTTTTTTGGGTGTGTATATTATTAGCATAATTATTGACGAATTAAAGGAAACTTATTGATTTACAAAGGAAAATATTAGGTGTGAAAAGTATAGTAACTCAAACAAAAAATTTTGCTAATGTTACTTAGGGTAACATTAGCAAAAGAAGACATTAAAATATTGCAGAAAGCCTAGAATTAGGGTTAAAAACCGATGCAATGCTTAATGCAATTAAATCGAAAATACCGAATAATGTTATAAAAAGCGCTAACTTGATGTTACCGCTTTTTATATTTCCAAAACTGGAACCATTTCTTACCTTTACTCGCTGCAATCATCTTTTTAACTTCCTGAATTTCTCGGATAACTCGCATTAACATTTCATCACGATTCTGATTCCTTGCTATGTCTTCGCTAAAATTAGTCGCTATAAGCTTCTGGGAATCCTGTATCGATTGTATAACATTCAATAATTCCAATTCTCTCTGTACAAATCTTTGATTTTGCTCAACTAAACATTTGTTTAATTCCTGTAGCATATAGTTTTGTTTCTCAACAACTTCCTTTTGTTCTTGAACCATTATCTGTAGCGTTGTAGCGTTGAAATTATGTTCTTCATAGCGCTCAACCTTATGGCGCTCTATTGACAATACTTCAATACCTTGATGCCATGATACTATTTGCTTTGTAGCATTTTCTAATGTTATATCCGTGTCGTTTTTTAGATTTATAACCTTACGAAACACCATTACGTCACTATCTCTATATTTCCTATGCCCACGTTCATTTTTCATGAAAGTATAACCCTCTTTTTCCAGTACATCAGCATACTTGCGTAATGTACTAGATTGGATACCTAATTGCCTTGCCACATCACTAGGACTATAAAACGTCTTCATAGCGTTTCACCTCAAAAATATATTCGCTATATCACTGTTATACCCTTTTTAATAATTCACGTATTAGTTATCTCAATCCTTAAGTTCCCCGATTTTCACATCATTAATAAAAAGTCATTACCTCGCTATAGCAACGGAATGTTTGTGAACTACTATGTATTGTATTACTTTACCTAATTATTAAATCATTTGGATCATCAATACAAAAAAGGTTGACTTCCCTGAGTCTTATGAAACTTACTCTTCGTTCAAAAAATAAGTCTCCAAAGTATATAATTATACTTTGTGAAAAATACATGCAACTTAAAATTAAAGTTAACAATTTAATTTTAAGTTAACTTAAAATTAAATTAACAAAAAATAATCATTATTAACCGTTTTAAAATCAAGGTTTGATAATTATTTTTTTGTTAACTAAATTCAAAATTAAACTTCAAACAATAAGAATAAAATGTTATATTGTTAACAATATAATTAAAGGAGTGAATTACTAATGAAAATTACTATGATGAATAAGGATGCTGGAAACTCACTTGATATGAACTTAATTGATGGTTTCTATATTGAAACTCCTACAAATGTTGTAGAAATTAGCAAAGATGAAGCTGATTCTCATTTTGTAACAACCATTACCAATCCTAAAGAATTATTATCTCGCCTACTTATTTCAACCACAATCCCAGAAGAAGACACTGAACGATTCTTTTTAGTTGGCGACGAAGCTTCAAAACATGCTTTAGCTAACAATCATGTCAATAAACTTCATGATAAAACCACAAGCCCCATTCCTTACATAATGTTTTTATCAGCTATTTCTTTCTATCATGCTATCAATGAAACTCGCGAATCTGATGAAAATATAGTTGAAATTGAATATTTCCAAACAATGTTACCTATATGGTTACTGAAGCGAACAGCTAAATTTAGTGAAGCACAACATGCAATGGCAGAAAGATTTGCTGGAGAACATGAAGTTACAATACATACACCAGGAATGGAAAAAACGTTAAAAATAATTGTAAAAAAGGCAATTTGTCGTATAGAAGGAGAAATTGCACGTTTAGCAATAAAAAAGAATTTTGAATTAGAAGATCGTGAAGAAGCGAGGCAATTCGATGACAATGATACAGTACTTGTTGATATTGGTGGTGGAACGATTGATTTAGTATTATCACCAGCCGGTTTAAAATCACCTAAGAATCGTGATTCAATGCAGCCGATAGACAAACTATCTTATCTATCTCATATAGAAAAATTAAGAAAAGAAAAGTTTTTAGAAAAATTCTCTGATTTACGTTCATTTGAAACATTTATAGTAAACAATTACCAAAAACCGAAAATGGAATTAGTTGATGGAAATACTGGTCAACGTATAGATTTAACAGAGAAAATTCAATCTTCCCTAAAAGAGTTTGCTAGGTTTCTAATTTTAAAAATCCAAGATGTAATACCTGCACCAGCTGATAAAGTTTATAAATATGTTTATTTTGGTGGTGTTGCCCCAATACTAAAAACTAACATTCATGAAGTTATTGAAGAAATGTATGGAGCTGAAATTGCTCAAGCAAATCATATTTTCTTACCAGATTCACGCAAATTAAATTTGTATGGTCTTGAAATAAAAAGTCGCGGTGAAATGCTACAAAAAACAAAGAAATAAGTATAATCAGAAAGGAGGAGCCTTGTTATGGGACGTAATAAAAAAACGGAGAAACAAACAGTCTTTGGGCTCCGAACAGATCACATGAGCGAAGAAGTTTATAATTGCCTTGAGCAAAAAGCCCGCTCAAAAAAGCTTTCAACTTATATTATTAAATTAGTTGAACAAGACTTAACACAAAAAGATCCCTTTGATACAAAAAAAGAACTTCTAAAAGTCTCAAAGAATCAAGAACAAATGATGAATGCCATAAAACAAATCACACAAGCAATTTCAAATCTCCCAACAGCTCCTGTATCTGCTGTTCTTGTGCAAAGCGGTGAGAATACCAGTAATTCCTTAGCAGACGATTTATTAAAAGACGTAGGTCAAATGGGACAACTAGTAACAAGTACTAACATTACAGGATCATTAGATAAAGATGATTTAGAAGACTGCGATTTTTAAATTACAAGACCCCTAATATGGATTCGTTTTTTTACTAGGGGAGGAATATGGTATGATTAATAAAACTATGATGTTAAGCTGTTAACCAATAATCATAGTGTATATTGTGTGTAATAAGGAGAAGGAGAAGCTTCAATAACTTATTTACACATGCAATGGACGCAACTTTATGACATTTGTTATAGGGTTGCGTTTTTAATTTATCGTAATAGTCTACAATGTGATTTCGTCCATAGCGGCGTTGTTTGATCATGTTTTGGATAATAAGAAAAAGTAATTTTCTTATATGCCTATTGCCGCGTTTATTAATTTTATCTTTAAAGAAAGTTTTACCTGATTGAAAGCGACGTATATCAATACCCGCATAGGCGTTTAATTGTTTATTATTCACAAAGCGAGTTATATCGCCTATTTCAGCCATTAAGCTTACAACTGTATTTGGCCCGATTTCAGGAATGCTCAAAAAACACCATATTCTATACGATTTTTGGCTAGACGTACCATTTTGTTAATGCGACATTCCTTCTGGTGAAGAAGTTCTTGATAACGTCTTGCATATATTTTGAGCTGTTCACATAACACATCATCGGAGTCTACAGCTGGATAAGAAAATTTGGCAGCCTCTAGTATTGCTACAGCCTTCTGTTCAGCTATACGTACGGATATGTTCTTTTGAGTACTAGAGCCCGAATTCGATTCTTAATTACGGTTTTAGAGAGGTTTTGAACCAGATCTGGGTGTGGAAATAGCTCAATAAATCTGATTTTGTTGTGAAAATTCTCTCTAATTCAGGAAAGGTTAGCTGAAGTACCTTATGCATTCGATTCCGGATGATAGATAATTTATCGTCCAATTTATTATAGAACTTTGAGAGAGATTTTAACTGACAAAATAGGTAATCCGTTACCGTTTTTTCCCTTCGGGAAGCTGTAAAATGAGTCAAGGCCAGTTTTATTGACGAGTTCAAGACCCTAAAAGACCAACGGCT
Source organism: Bacillus sp. AF62 (assembly GCF_050312695.1). Lineage (NCBI taxonomy): Bacteria > Bacillati > Bacillota > Bacilli > Caryophanales > Bacillaceae > Bacillus > Bacillus sp. AF62. Next base: position 10,934 of record NZ_JBNPJZ010000128.1, read on the forward strand.
CTCTCTTCACTTCTACTATTCTTAGTATGCTTTATGTATTTTTACTATACCGAACGCATTAAGATTAGGAGCATGTTTACTGAAAAGTATCATTCAATACAACTATACAGTACATTTTTAAAAGGAGTTGTAATAAATATTTTGGTAACATTGACCTGTGTGATAATAGAACTAAATCATGAAATAAAGTGTTAGCGGACATTAACGAGCAATAATAAGAGGCGTTTACTATCTTTTCAAATAAATGTTTTTGTACTTATGGTATACTATATTTACTTTTGTTTTTACGAAATCCCTAGAAAGTATGTAGAAAAGGTTCTAACTTTTTGTTAGAACCTTTTCTTATTTTTTCGTAACAAATGCTTTTTTAAAATTTCTGATCCAAACAGCTTTATGTAAATCGGTATGAGAAATCCAATTCCTTGATTTATGAGAACCAACAAATTCATTATAACTGGGATGCCAAATAATAAGTTATGTTTCATTTTCATATTGTATCTCATCAAATTTCTGCAGCGATTTTCCTAATATATCGGATTGGCCGATAAGTATGGACCCATTTCTTTAAACTGTTTCAAAGGCATCACACTCCTTAGCGTAGGTGTATGTATATATTTTTTAAGGATGTATTTTACTATCTTTTCAAATAAATGTTTTTGTACTTATGGTATACTATATTTACTTTTGTTTTTACGAAATCCCTAGAAAGTATGTAGAAAAGGTTCTAACTTTTTGTTAGAACCTTTTCTTATTTTTTCGTAACAAATGCTTTTTTAAAATTTCTGATCCAAACAGCTTTATGTAAATCGGTATGAGAAATCCAATTCCTTGATTTATGAGAACCAACAAATTCATTATAACTGGGATGCCAAATAATAAGTTATGTTTCATTTTCATATTGTATCTCATCAAATTTCTGCAGCGATTTTCCTAATATATCGGATTGGCCGATAAGTATGGACCCATTTCTTTAAACTGTTTCAAAGGCATCACACTCCTTAGCGTAGGTGTATGTATATATTTTTTAAGGATGTATTTTTCTCTCTTTTATTATAGTAAATAGAGAGTGGATGTTTTAAAAATACATGTAGAAAATGCCTCTCTATACATAAAGAGTGAATATCAGCTGATATTAAGTCAATAAAATAGACACAGATAAATTTAATTATGCAGCCCCAAAACCGTACGTACGTTCTTTTTCTATCGGAGATAAATAACCATTCGCTGAATGAATTCTTTTACGATTATAGAAAATTTCAATGTATTCCCAAATATCTTGCTGTGCTTGAGCACGTGTTGCGTATTGTTGTTGGTAAATAAGTTCTTTTTTCAAGATACCATGGAATGATTCGATACAAGCGTTATCCTTACAGTCCCCTTTTCTACTCATGCTACATTGCATTCCATACTGTTGTAATTGTTTTTGATAATCATGGGAAGCATATTGAGGTGTTCCAGTTTTACTGTACCCCCTCATTTTTATTATAATAACCTGTGTCTACTTTTTAGTCTAACATCATGTTTTATCCACTCTCCAAGAATCATTGGTTAATTTCAACTATTTTCGAATCCACTCATTTCATTCTGGTCCATATGGATGAACCTATCGCATAATCATTGTATGAGCCAAAAGCAACCCTCGTTCCTCCCTGATTTCTACTAAATCAGGGGGACTTAAGTTGTACCATTATAGCCTAGTTTGAATGACCATTTTCAAAGCGTTCTATTTTTTTACGCGAAAACCTGGGAAAAAGAAAGTATCATGCTTACAAATTTATAAGTTTGAACGGGATATCAATCATCATAAATTTTCCCCTCAGTCTTAAGTAAGTTATAAATGGAGCCATAATATTACCCTATGATTACAAAGCATATGATGAATACACAATCTGAATACGTAGAGAAATAGACTTTTCTACTTTTCTACTTTTCTACTTTTCTACTTTTCTTGACCAGGTCAGTTCATAAGTCAGAGAGAGGATATCTAGAATAATGAGAGTACATTCTACATCTTAATAGCTATTATAGTGAATGGAATAGTCCACATGGCGGTTTATTTTTAAACGCACTTACGTATTGTTTGCTAGTTACATGTAGAAAAATAAAAAGAAATGCGGAAATGTATAATACCAATGAATAATATCAATTTAAAAGGCATACAAAATACCTTAGCGTTTTTAGCAAATTCTTGGAGAGCTGGCGAAGCAACCATTTTCCTACTTACAACAAATAAGAAAAAATTACGATTAGGTGTAACACCACCTCCACCTAAACAAAGTCTCGAAGATTTAAAACAATATGCAAAAGATATGATACACTCTACTCAACGGTAAATATTGCAGGATAATAGCCCTCCTACGAAATATGATTGACGAAATGTTGATGGGGGAAATTGCAATAATGGCTGGTGGCTTGCGAATGCTATACACGAACAGCATTGCCATGGAGGTGAATATCTATTCGGCTTCTATCAACATTACATCGAAAATTGTGAATGAGGAAAGGAAGTATACCGGTTAGGAAAACGTTTGTCTGGAGAGGAAAATATGAGAACAAAGAATGGAAATGGATCAGTTGTGTAAGAATACAGTCCAATTACGGAGTACAGGAATGAGCTATGGAGAAATTGCAAAACATTTAAAATATGGTACCAATAGTTTACATGAGCATTTGAAAAAGTGTAAATTATATCAATGATACACTAACGATTTTATGCGAATATGGATGGTGTTTGAAACACCATCTATAAGAAAAATCATGTATTCCCCATAGCCAAATGTTTGAGAAATAAAAATGTCTTGTAGATCTGTATATAGTAAATTTTTATTACATACAGGGTGAATGTTGGTTGAAATGGGCGTGTAAGATCGTGCATACTTGTTAGGTACAAACTCTTTAGGCTTCCTGTAATCCCCGACAAGTAGATATTTGAGGGTACTGAACAAAAATAAAATTCAGAATTTTATTTTTGTTTTTCATCAATATTTGAACTAAAATAAATTTATATTCTATCATTCATACAGAAGGGGTTAAAAGGAAATGAAACTGGTTTTAGGTTCATTATTAGAAGAATTGCTTAAAGACTATGAAAAATATCATTCAAGTATGTATTTTATGTTTAAAAAAACTGAAGAACACTATGTTTTTACTGATGTGAATCAGGCATTACTACAAGCTGTGAATCAACAAAGAGCTGATTTTGTAGGACAAACCATAGATACCGCAATACATCTTGGGAATGAAGCAACAAGGACAAAATTAAAAACCATTTATCCATTAGTTTGGACGGGGAAAAAAGCGATTTTTTACTGTTTTCCAGATCGGAATGTAGATATATTTATAATCACGTACCTTGAACCTGAATATGAGAAGGGAGAAGTGATACAGGTGAGGGGGCGCTGTGCATCCTTTAATAAAAATGAATTTCAAGATACGTTACAGCATCTTGAAGATTTTGTCACTTTTGAAATGTTACCTGAATAATACACAGATGATATATTTTTCTCCTCTAATTACATATATCACCTGTGTATATGCGAGGTCATAGTGAGCACGATTATTTTCACAACAAAAATATTGGGTACATAGATAAAATTAATCTAGATAGGAATTTTATCATATATTTTTCCGTATATTAAGAAATCGTATGAAAATTAAAAAAGTTATCAAGTCAAAGGAAAACACTCATAAGAGTGTTTTTTTCAAAAAATGATGCGGACTAATAAAAAAATAATTTAATAAATATATACCCTATCCTTGTAATCTTCTAGGGACCTTTAGCTCAGTTGGTAAGGGCAGATGGCTCATAACTATCCGGTCGTGGGTTCAAATTCTACAAGGTCCATCACTATTTGTATACCTTTCTTATTAGAACGTACATGGGTAGGAACAATCCTAGTACAGAAACAGCTACATGGATTATAATAAGATTGAGAATGAATACAAGTAACAAACAGAAAAAGGTACTCCTAGGGTCACCTTTTTCTGTTTGTGAAATCCTAAATATATTTTATTTCTCAATATACATAGATCGTATAATGATACGTGTGTATTGATGCTCTGCTTTATTTTCCCCTTTTACATCAATTGTAAGATTGTATACACCTGATTGCTCTATATGCTATAACGTGGTAGATAACATATTTGGGCTCTGGTGCAAAAAATCGAAACTATTTGAAAGTATTCTTTCAAACTAGACTATATTGGTACGACTATTTAAAAAGGTGTGTGATTAGTATGTGAAAATATATTCAAATGGAAGCATTGCTAATCAGATATTATTTTGCTAACAGAATGTTGATACCTACGGTACAACTTAAGGCTTCGTGATTTAGTGGAAATGATAGAAGAACGAGGCTTCTCCTTAGCCCATACAAACATTATGCGCGGGGTTCATCCATATGGATTAGAATGCAATGAGTAGATTCGAACATATTTGAAATCAACCAGTGAGTCTTGGAGAGTAGAATCGATTCTATATTTTTTCAAATTCAACTATTTTCCTAATAAAGATAATCATGATTTGAATATAATTAAAAATGTATATACAGAAAAACTGATGGTATTGCTTTTGGAACGTATAATCCGCAAACTTTAGCAAGAACTAAATGGTTAACGATTGGTCCAAATATAGAGGCGTATTATAAAAAATATTCAAGCTTTTTGATCGAACAACTGTAAAATGCGAAACAGCATTTGGTGGACTATTAACATATAGGATATAACATTACAGTATCAGGTCAAGTAACAAAGAAACAAACTTTAAGTAATCCAAAAGCACCTGATACGTATCAATATGATAAATATGTAGGAGCAGCATATCAATTACGTTCTAACTATACAGTGCTACCTAGTTCAAGATTAAGTGAAGAAATAACAAATGAAAGAGCGGTTCTTGCTCAAGAAACTTCCCGATATGATGAATCTACGTTGTACCTTGCTGTAATTCTTTGTTCAGGAATGTAAAAGAAAATTCTTCTTACAAAAACTAGGAAGTTCATCTAATTCCCTATAGTAAACAAAAAAATGCCTATCAACTCTTAGGATGATAGGCATGGAAGCCGCTGTCATTCATACGAAAACAAAGATTCTTTATTTTTGAACTATGACAGTTGATTCCTTCCCTAAATGAGTCAGCTTTCACCATTTTACACGCATATTTAGTATAACATGTAAAATTGGTTTTGAAAACCATTTTTACAGCGTATGTGAGGGCTGTATCTTCTTAAAAACTATAGGGAAGCTTAGTTGATTCCTCCAACTAGCGAACAGAAAAGTACCAAAAAACTTGTTCTTGCAGATTGGTTTGGAAAGTAGAATATAAGGGTGTTTCTGTAAATAATATTGTAACAGAAACCAAATGATATGACTATAAAAACTTAATTTTCAGTCTTTAAACTTTCTATAATAAATAGAATGCCAACGGATTTCTTAGCGGATTGGTTTAGGAATAAAGAAGACTTCCTTTTTGTCAAGAGAATGGCCTTGGCGAAATAATCCCTCTACATCAACATGCTTCCTTTCTTCTTTTTTAAATAAACGTTTGTTTTTTGATTTATAAGAGCACAGAATAGGGAATATGCTAGAAATCTGCTGTCTGTAACAGAATAACAGGGGGCAGATAGACAGGACTTCCACCTACGTAAAACGTTTCGTCTTCGAAATGGTGAAGGTGGGAAGCACCTTACGATACAAACCATACACTGCTTCTTATTGCTTTTATTATATAAAAATAACAGAATAACATACTGTTTTCTGCCATGAAACCAGTTCATTATCACACTAATTTCACCATAGGTTGTACATTATTCTCCCAGCATATCCGCAAATGAAGTTCCCACATTATTCTTTCGTTTCATATGCTTCTCTAAATAGATCTTTGTTGTTTGGATATTTTCATGCCCTAGCGTTTGCATTAAATGATATACATCCGCATTTCCTTGTTCAACTGCCATGATTGCAAAAGCATGACGGAATGTATGTGCCGTTACAGAATTTTCACGATACTGTAGAAACTCTAAATTTGTCTTTTTTATCATATCTGTTACCTGATTCGATAACGTTTTTGAATTATAAAAATTACCCCTTTGATTTACTAATAAAGGACTTGCATCTCCTCGATCCAATACAGTTTGGAACCCTCTTTTCCTTCTCATTTCACAAATACATTGATATAAATGTTCCGAAATGAAAAGTTCCCGCACTTTATCTCCTTTACCCGTTACTTTTAACCAGTACTTTCCGTCATAGTGTAAATCTTTGACTCTTGTTGTACACAATTCTTGAATTCTTGCACCGGTACTTGCTAGAGCTAGTAAAATTGTATAGTTTACTAAATGCCCTTGTTCTTTATAAAACCCTAAAATTTTCATTACTTCATCATAGGATAGGTCCCGATTTGGCCGATCCTGTTCATTTACATTAGCGCGCTGCAGTTCTTCATGAAGGGGTCTTTCAATATAAGCAAATGCATGAAGATGTTTTAAAAAAGAACGTATAAGTACGGATTTTTTCGCAAGTGTTGCAACTGCATATGTGTCACCATTCCTACCATTCTCTACCTGCTTCAACCAAGAATTGTACTTACGAATATGCCAAGGTTGTAATGTTTTTAATAAAGAATCTTTTTCCTGTACCTCTTCCCCATCTAATTCGAACTCCTCTGCATGCAGTACCATACACTGACAAAACGACAAGATTTCAGATATATAACTCTTTTTTGTATCCTCTTTCCTATTTTTCTTCTCATCCATATCTTTTTGTAAATGTACGAAATGATAAATGACTTCTAGGTCACTTAAATATGTATATTTACTCTTCCCCTTTTTTTCTGCAACCTCCATCTTCTCTTCTATCTTATCTACATAACCATTGTTATGCAGAAATGGAACGATATTATTTATATTCTCTACATATGTATCTATATACTTGCTTTTATTATTTATAATAGGTAAATTTCCTTTAGTATTGTTATTATCCATACTTAGAATTCACTTCTCCTATTGAAAATTATGAATATAGTTATCTTCATTACTTATACTTATTATTTTATTTTACTTCTAACAATTATACAAATGATAATTCATTCTCTTTCTATAAGAATACTATATTCTTCTCTATTTACCTATACTTATAATTTTTATAATTTATTAGTAAATAGATATAGTTTAATTATTTACTATTTAACATTAAAATTACTTTTATAATAAAATTAACTATAAAAACAAATTAAAACGTAAAACAAACTATATGTATGTTTTAATTATAAAAATGTATACGGTATTTAATAATTTCTATTTCTTATTTTAAATATATATCATATTCTGATATGATATATACATATCTAAAATACTAGTAAACAATAGTTATGGAGGTGTCCTTACATGACACAAGATTTATTATTCATTACAAAACCTACTGTAACGACAAAAGAGGCAGCCAACTTATTAGGAGTAACGGTACAAACAATTTTAAAAAAAGAAAAAGATGGATTAATAGAATGTGTGTATAAAGATAACTGGAAGCAATTTGGTAGTAAAATTTTCTATTTAGAAGATATTGAACGTTTGAAAAATAAAAATGAGGTTAAAGGCCTTAGTACGAAAGAAGTAGCTGAAATTCTCAATGTTGCACCATCTACTATCTTTACATACATCAAATCTGGAAAATTACCTGCAACAAAGGTAGAAAAACGCGGAAAACAAGTCTATCTTATTGATGAGGAAGAGCTAGAGATTTTTATGATTGATTATGAAAAAACGAAAACAAAAGAGCGAAAAACATTTATTACGAGGATGCAAGGAGAAGATATTTATTTATACCAATTATTAAGACATCAACACACCGGAAAAGCAGCTAGAGTCATAGAAATCAGTGGAACAGATGGAAAACTTCTTACAGAGGATGAAGAAATTTTCTCTTTATCTACTTATAAGGAACACAATTATTCCCTTGAACCTCTCCAAAAACAAGCGGTAATTACGAAAAGAGGTTATCTATCTTTTTTATTTAAAAAGCCGCAGTTATTTCATTCGCTTACTTATAATCTCATTAACTTGTTTTATAAAGAACTAGGTGTCACAAATATGCGATTGCATATTTCATCAGACACAATTCGATTAGAAATGAAACCTTTCGTATTACAAATAGATCCCTTTCGATTTCAAGAGGAGATTCAATACTTACATGCTCATATGCAGTCTGGTACAATCCTTCCCCATGTAGAAGGCATCTATTTTAAAAGTAATGTGGAGCCATTCACTTTTCACGCTGATTATGAATTGAAACAAAAAGTAAGACAAATGGCAGCGCATCTTGGGATGAGGCAAGAAGAATTTTTATTAAAAGCGGTTCAATCTTACGTGTTAGAGCAAGAAAAACACACCGAATGATCGACCCGCTAGAAATTATCTTCTTCTCTGGTTGGGAGACAGCGTATATCTGTTTCTATACAAGAGTAGTGATAAATCTGCATTTAGTAGATGCACCCAAGCGATTAGAATACACTTTATATACCTTGATTGATTATATCCGAAAAATCTCATTTATACGAATTATTCTGTAAAAATCAGTGAGTAGTTTGCTATAGAGATGTTTTCTATCTTTCTAAACTTACTCTCCCTATTAGTTAATATGTGATTTTGTTATCAAAAAGAGAAACGCTTTGAAAAGAGTCTTTCAAACTAGGCTATACTGGTACAACTACTTAAAAAAGGTGTGTGATCAGTGGAGGAAAGGAAATATATTCAAATGGAAACATTATTAGCCTGATATCATTCAATGAACTGTACATTGGTACCTGCGATACAACTTAAGTCTTCGTAATTTGGTAAAAATGATGGGGGAACGAGGGGTGTTTTTGGGTTCATACAACCATTATGCGCTGGATGCTAAGTGTTTTCTCAAGAGGGCCTTAGCTTCTTGTCATATCACAAAATCGCTCTCGATACCTGCTGATGGAGATAACTCCTATCCTGTTGTGATATGTGAACTAAAGAAAGAAAAGTGTATACTACTTCATGTGAAA
>NZ_JBNPJZ010000060.1:0-19703 GCF_050312695.1 Bacillus sp. AF62
ACTATCATTCTTCCAGGAAAACGGGTTTCTTTATGCATTCATTTTTGGATATTTATGAGTTTTGCAACACCCTCAAATTAGTTAATAATGCTGAAATAGGGGAATGGATACTATATCCGATTAAAGATAATAGAAATGTAACGAAAACTTGGGATGATATAGTTAGACAAAACATTGACATGAGAGATGAGTCTATGCCAGAAAACCTTATCATAATTGGTGACGATGGTTCAGGGGATAAATTGTGCTTTAAAATAAATAATGGAAAAATGGATGGTGAAATATATATTTGGTATCACGCGGATGACGAAATGGAAGAAATATCTCCGAGTTTAAAAGAATTTATTATGGAAACTATTCAGGAAGACGATGCTTTTTAGTCTTAATTATTATCATTTTGTGAACCACTCTTAGAAAAGGCGAGGATAGAATATGACAATAGAATTATATGGCGCACATTGCAATGAGCGGAAAGGGTATAGAGTAATAGAAGGAAAAGATTCATATAATCATTACTTTGGCGGTCAAGATTGTAATTTGCCAGTATGTAAGTTATGCGGTGAGAAGATGCATCAAATTCTCTGTTTTGATTTAAAAGATGGGAGACTTGCTGAACTTAAAAGTAATGAACTAAATATTTTACCATTCGTTTCATGCTTGAACTGCGCGATGGTGTGGGAACCGCAATATTTTCAGTTAAGTGATGGAGGTAAAACAGTTCAAATCATACAGCAGCAAAATACAGAAGAATGGATAATGGAAGAGGAAGATAAGTTACCAGTTTCATTACCAAAAACAACGGTAAAGCTTATAAATATGAAAAATGAAGATATACCTACAGATGAAGATAGTTACTGGGAAGCTTTTGACTTGTTCGGTTCTGAATATGTATGTAGATTATTAGGGGCACCATTATATGCGGATCTTCCAGAGCATTTGGCGTGTCCAACTTGTTCTAAAGAGATGAAGTATGTTGCTACAATTACACAAGATATCGAGGAACGCGGACTTATTTCAGTAGTTGATTTCCAGTTTGGGGAAATGAATATTTATTTTTATTTATGTCAAGATTGTTCAATTATAAAAACGGAAACACAAAGTACAAAACAAGACTAACATATTATGTTAGTCTTGTTTTTGTATCGCAACATCATTAAGAATCACATCAAATATATCTTTTTGCGTAAAGTTATCTGTAAAAATAGTTTCTCTGGCAACCTCAATTGTATCGTGCGGATTATACCATTTTTGTAGGGAATCTTCACCAAATTCATATCGTTTGTCTCTTGTGTTATGTCGTCTAATAGTTTCCTCTAATGATAAATCAAAATAATATGTAAATGCATTTTCATCAAAATAACGAATTAATTCTTTTAACATCTCACCATACCTACGACTGTCCAATATACCTTCTAAAATAACAAATTCACATTTTCCTTTTCCGTACTTTGTAATTTCAAATAGTAAATCATGTGATAAATTACCCATTGTGTCGTGTACTCTAAGCATATCTTTACGCACAACATCCTGTGATACTAAGAGTGTACCTTGTCCGAAATGTTCTTGTAGTTGCTTTGCAATCGTTGTTTTACCACTTGCGGAGTTTCCTCTAAGAATGATTAAAGTGGATGTAAGTATAGGTTTAGACATAATGTATTCCCCCAACGGCATTAATTATATAGAAAATTTTAACAAATAAAGTGAGGAAAGTGTATAATTAATATGATGGATATTTAAGGAGAGGATTAGATGGGGGATATATTAAAAAATGCACAACCTATATGGAAACGGACTTGGTTTCGTTATCTAGGGGCATTTTTTATTGTTCAGTTACTGTTTATCCCGCATTAACGGGCAGTAAGACCCCCACCTCAAAATTCAGCGAAAGCGAAGAAGTTAGGTGGGGGATCAACTGCCCGTAAAAGCCCGATTGGTTCAACTAATAATCAGTGGGGGATGAACAAAACCCCCACTGATTAAAGTTTCACTTTATTTTGTGTGAAATAACTGCGTGGGCACCAAACTTTAGGCCAGGCGGAGAGTTTTTTAATAGAATATTAAATTCTCAATTTTTCACTGAATGGTTCACACTCTATACAATCCCGCAATTTAACGTATTTACAGCATTTTTTGCGATTACATTACTACCATATGCATTAGTAGGTGCAATGAAAGATGTAACATCAAGAAAAAATATAAAGGAATAATAGAGGTATAATATGCTTTTTCAAAAAGAAGGTTTATTGATTAGATACGTAATGGAAGATGATGCATCTATCATTTCTAAATGGTTAACAGACCCAGCAGTCCTGCGGTATTACGAAGGACGAGATAATCCGCAATCTATAGAAAAGGTGCTTGATCATTTTATACATAGTCCAAACAGTAATGAAAAAAGATGTTTAATAGAATTTGATACCATTCCGATTGGTTACATACAAATGTACCCAGTGGATTCAGAGTGGAAAGCGTTATATGGCTATAAAGAATCACAAAATGTATGGGGTATGGACCAATTTATCGGTGAACCAGCCTATTGGGGAAAGGGAATTGGAACAAAACTCGTTCAGGCAGCAATTACATATATTATGGGTGAAATGGGAGCAGAAGCAATTGCAATGGATCCGAAAGTAAATAATGGACGAGCAATAAAGTGTTATGAAAAAAGTGGATTTAAAAAAGTAAAGATTTTAAAGGAACATGAGTTGCATGAGGGGAAATTAGAAGATTGTTGGATGATGGAATATAAACAATAATAATGGCTTATACAAACAAAGGGGGATGTGTGAAATGAAAAAAGCATTAATCGTAATTGATGTGCAAGCGGGTATGTATACAGCTGGAATGCCAGTACATAATGGGGGAAAGTTTTTACAAACATTGCAAGAGCTTATTAGGGAATGTCGTTCAAATGATATTCCAGTTATTTATATCCAACATAACGGTCCTAAAGACCATCCGTTAGAAAAAGGTACGGATGGATGGCGAATCCATGCGGCCATCGCTCCGCAAGAAGGAGATAATATAGTTGAAAAGACGACTCCAGATTCATTCCATAATACAAACTTAAGCGAAGTGTTACAAGAGAAAGGAATTGAACACGTTATTCTTTCGGGAATGCAAACAGAGTATTGTGTAGATACGACAACGCGCAGAGCATGTAGTGAAGGGTATAAAGTAACGTTAGTGAGTGATGCGCATAGTACATTTAATACAGAAGTGTTACGTGCTGAAGATATTGTGAAACATCATAACGCAGTATTGGGAGCGTTTGCGGATGTTGTTGCAGTAAAAGACTTAAAAGTGGCTGCCTCTAAATAAGAGGCAGTTTTTTATTAGAAAAAATAGCGTCAAATATTGTCGGTAAGTCGGTATTTTGAAATAATCACTTATATAATTTCACGTACCATAATGAAAAAATACAAAAAAGGAGCACCACATAATTAAAAAGGGCGCTCCTGCATTAAAACGTTACTTTTTCTTATCTTTATCCAATATATTTTGTTCTTCAGCAAACTCTGTACCATATGCAAAGCGGCGATTAATACGAATGTTATCATTGTTGTGCCTTGTATGAGAGTTAGAGAAGCGATGAACGATTACTTCAGATAAGGTGAAGACGATGGCAGAAAGGATACTGCCCCATGCAATTTGCATATAGTTGTCTAATAAAATATTACCGAAAATCCATACGCTTAAATATGTTAATAAGAAATCCGACATAATGGCACCAGTATTGCCAATTCGATTTAAAATAATTTTATCAACGAACATGTAGGATACGATTGTAACAAAGAGACTGAATGAAATAATTTGAACAAACGTTGCAGGGAAAAATAAAGCAAGCCCAATGCTAAATGCGATAATGCACGATATAAACTTGATAAGCACTACTGTGAAATCATTCAAAATTTACACCTCCGATTTATACATAGTTTTTCAATAAATTCTGGAGTTCATACATTGTAACGGATTTATTTACATAAAACTTTTTCATGTTCGGAATTTAGTCTAAATATTATAAAAACAATGAAAAAATGTTATAGTAAAATGAGAGTGTATGACATTTTTAGGTAAGGGGGAATCCAGGATGTGGATTACTTCAGAAGTAGAAATTCCAGATGAGTTAATTGATCACATTGAGCAAGGAAAGTTAGTGTTATTTGTTGGAGCGGGAGTTTCTATGAAAGGGAAATCAAACTTACCAAATTTTGATGATTTAGTTGATGAAATTGCAAAAACGTTATATGTCGAAAAGCGTGAAATAACAGAACCACATGATTATTATCTTGGTAAAATTGCGAAAACAAAAGATGTACATCAAGTCGCAAGAGATCTCGTTCATATAGAGAAATCAAAACCGAATCCATTGCATTATGCAATTCCAAGGTTATTTCCTTTAGATACAGATATCCGCATTGTAACAACAAATTTTGATCAACATTTTACAACTGCAATTAAAGAAATAAATAGAGATATCAATGTTTATTACGCTCCAGCTTTACCGACTGGGAGAGCTTTTAAAGGTCTTGCTTACATACATGGTAATGTAGAACAGGAGAAAGAGGCTTTAATTTTAACAGACGGTGATTTTGGAAGGGCTTACTTAACAGAAGGATGGGCAAGAAGATTTTTAGTTGATCTATTCTCAAATTACACCGTTTTATTCGTTGGATATAGTCATAATGACCCAGTAATGAAATATTTAGCAACTGGTTTACCACCAAGTACAAGACGATTTGCTTTTGTCGCACAAGGAGAAAATACGTACCACTGGGAACATTTAGGGATAAGACCAATTGTGTATCCGAATAAAGTAAATAATCATCAATCTCTCGTAAAAGCGGTAAAACGCTGGGCGGAATTAATGGGTGATAATTATATTACGAAAAGAATGCGTATTCGGGATATTGTAACGGTTCCCCCGTCAGTAGAACAGGAACAATTATCATACATAAAGCAATCAATTAAAAAAATTGAAACAGTTCGTTACTTTGTGGAATTTGCTCATGATTATGAATGGGTCGAATGGTTAGAAGTAGAAGGTAAATTACAAAATTTGTTTATGCTTACGCCAAACTATAATGAAGTAGATGAATTACTTGCAGAATGGTTAGTCGAACAATTTCTTTTTAGTCATCAGAAAGAATTATTTCAATTAATTTATAAAAACTATTCTAAAATATCACCGTTATTATGGAGAACAATTTGTAACTACTTAAACGAAACGAAGAGTAAGATGGACCCGTTGTTGTTTGCAAGGTGGACACTCCTTTTATTAGAAACAGCTGAAAAAGATAGTAGCTCTATAGAAAAGATTTCTAAGTTACTGCAAAAATGTTCTTTTCCTGAGCATAAGGAAATTGCCTTATTGCTACTAACTTTTATTTTAGACGGAAAACTGAAGTTAAAACGTGTAAGAAAATGGGGAAATGATACGCAAGAATCAATAGAACTCGAGGAATCGAGTCGCTTACCAGTATCTACATTCTCTCATGTGGAGCAAATTTGGAACGAAAAGATGAGGCCGTATATCGCTTATTATGCTGTTCCAATTATGATGATTGGATTAGAAAAATTGAGAATGTTGTCGTTAAGACAAACGGCACTGAAAAAAAGAAATAAGGAAAATGTAGAGAAAGAGTTTCATCAAAATGACCTTGCATTTTTAATACGAATTGTAAAAGAGTGTCTAACTTATTTATGCGAAAACAATGAGAAAAAAGCGGATTATTATATTACAGAAATGATAGAAGCAAATAGTGTACTTCAAAAGCGAATTGCAATTGATGCGATGAATAAAAATATTTTTGTTCGTGTAGATGACAAAATGAAATGGTTGTTACATGAAGGACTTCTTTTAGATTTCACTTATAAACACGAAGTTTTTCAACTTTTAAAAAGGCATTATGCACATTGTTTAGAAAAAACAAAAGAAGAAGTCACTCGAACTGTAATAAAGCATCTTACAGAAGAGAGGGTATTTGATGCATGTCTCGTATTAGACTTATTATTCAAGTGTGATTCAAATAGTCCATCTACGGCAAATGGGTATGAGTTAATGAAGCAAAAGCATCCTCATTTTCATTCTGAACGATACAGTGTACAAAAGAAAGAGGATACAGCGCAAAGTATTACTTGTAATGTAACAGCTGACGGATTATTGCAGCTGAAAGATGTTGAAATTATGAAGCAAGTTCGGCAATTTTCGCAAGATGGTGTTTTTGAACAACGCCATTTTTTAGAGATGTTATCAAAAGCATGTAAATTGAATACAGAGTGGAGTATTTCATTCGCATATCAATTAGTAGGAGTGCAAGAAATAAGTAATGAAGTATGGTTTGTTTGTATTAGAGAATGGCGAAATAACAGAGGATTGACAAATGATCAAATCCAAAAAATTATTCCGTTATTGCAGAAATTTGTTAGAAATACTGCTTTTCATTGGTTAATTAGTAGTTTTCTATATGAAATTAGTAATCGACTAGAAGAGTTAGAAGAGAATAGTATACGTGTTGTAAAACGCTTTGCTTTTTCAGTGTTTCCTCAAGTTATGAAGAGTGATATGGATTTTAAGCTTGGAAAACAAGATTTTTACAATGAATCAATTCAGCATCCTGTTGGAAAAATGACGGCTGTATTATTAAAGTTGTTATCATATGATCATTTATACGATCGTAATGTATATGAATATTTATTTTTATTTGAAGAACAAGTAAGAGTTAATTCAGTACGAACAAACTTTATGTTTGCTCGTTTAATAGCAGATATTACATTTCTATATCATATTGAAAAGCAATGGTGCCGAAAATATTTGTTACCATACTTAGATTTAAAAAAACAAAATGAAATTACGGAATATGCATGGGCTGGTTTATGTTACACGCAAATAAATTTACCTTTATTTACAGAAATGAAGCGTTTTATTAAGTATGCGATAGAACATTTGGAAGTATTACATCCGCATACGAGGGAAGCTTTCTTGAAGTGGCTTAGCTTTGTATTTATTAAATGTGTACTATATTGGGAGCAAAAAACAGATTGGTTATACCCTTTACTCATACTAGAAAATGAAGAAAATAAAATTAAATTTATGCAGTTTTTGTGCTATTACGTCAAAACATTAAGTGTAAAAGAACAACAAAAATTTTGGACAGCTTGGCTCAGTGTATTTTTGCGAGAACGACCAAAAATGGGTGAGATAACAGCGAGAGAATATGTAATGCTTTTACGTATTATTTTATACATGGATGAAATATTAGAAAAAGGATTATGTATTATGTCTCGTGCATTTTCAAGTGTAAATGGTAAATGTACAGGTGAGGAAATGAAGCGGTTATTGATTGAAATGCTTCATAAAAAAGAAAGTATGAAAGCGCATAAAGAAATGTTTGCAAATGTGTTTTTTATTTTACTACAAACATGTCAAGAAGCCGTTTTATTTGAAAAAGAAATCATAAAAATAAAAGAATTATTAGTTCAGTATGGAGTAGAGGAATCTGTTTTACATTTACTAGAAAATGAAATAATTCGCATAGGAATTGTAATGGGTGATTTACAAGAAGAATTATAGGACGAAAGTGGAATTTTAAAAAATATATAAAAAGTTGTTGACAGTGTTTTGAAAAGCGTTCTATAATACGAATCATACTTATTCAATTTCAAAAACATTTGAATAAACAAAGTGCAATGAAGAGATCACAGTAGTGGTTAGTCTTACTGTAACAGAGAGCTGGTGGTTGGTGTGAACCAGTACAGGGATAATCATGAATTACAGTCTTGGAGCATCTTTTTCGTAATAAAGATAGTTTGTCTTTATGAGGAAAAAGCGGTCAATTGATCGTTAACAGTGAAGAGAGGTAGACGGAAAGTTAGTCTACAACTAGGGTGGTACCGCGATAAATATCGTCCCTACTGATTTATTCAGTAGGGACTTTTTGTATTTTAGTGGTCCAACTTGAAAATAAAATAGTCATGCATTGAAAGGAAAAGCAGTAGTTGTTGTTTCCCTGTAACAGAGAGCTGGTGGTTAGTGCGAACCAGTACAAAAACAAGAGCGAATTACAGTCCTGGAGCATCTTTTTCGTAGTAAAGATAGTATTGTCTTTATGAAGGGAAAGACGGTCAGATGATCGTTAACAATGAAGAGAGGTAGACGAAAGAAGTCTACAACTAGGGTGGTACCGCGATAAATATCGTCCCTACTGATTGGATCAGTAGGGCTTTTTTGTACAAAAAAGTGGCTTTTTAACTAGTAGTTCATGTCTTTGTACGAATTATTAGTTTAAAATAAGAAGAGGTATCGATTCCACTATAAATTTGTATAATTAACCAGTTCAGAAAATAGAGAATCTTTTATTCTCTTACTATACTTTTAAAACATTAGAGGAGGATTTCCAAATGGCAAATCATGAATTAGATCAATTACGTAAACAGGTAGATGAAATTAACTTACAACTATTACACCTTTTAAACAAACGTGGTGAAATCGTTCAAAAAATTGGAGAGCAAAAGCA
This sequence comes from Bacillus sp. AF62, assembly GCF_050312695.1. Lineage (NCBI taxonomy): Bacteria > Bacillati > Bacillota > Bacilli > Caryophanales > Bacillaceae > Bacillus > Bacillus sp. AF62. The sequence goes on from NZ_JBNPJZ010000060.1 coordinate 8,517, forward strand.
AGTACAAGGTACGAAACGCTTTGATCCAGTACGTGAGCGTGAAGTACTTGATATGATTGCAGAGCATAGCGAAGGACCATTCGAAACATCAACAGTTCAACATATTTTCAAAACGATTTTCAAAGCAAGCTTAGAGTTACAAGAAGATGATAACCGTAAAGCGTTACTAGTATCACGTAAAAAGAAACAAGAAAATACAATCGTTGATGTAAAAGGTGAATTGATTGGAAACGGAACACAAACGTTCATCATGGGACCTTGTGCAGTAGAAAGCTTAGAGCAAGTTCGTCAAGTAGGGCAAGCGATGAAAGACCAAGGCTTAAAATTAATGCGCGGTGGTGCATTCAAACCGAGAACATCTCCATACGATTTCCAAGGTTTAGGAGTAGAAGGACTTCAAATTTTACGTCAAGTAGCAGACGAGTTCGACTTAGCAATTATTAGTGAAATCTTAAATCCGAACGATGTTGAAATGGCGCTAGACTACGTTGATGTCATTCAAGTTGGCGCACGTAACATGCAAAACTTCGATTTATTACGAGCTGTAGGTAAAGTTAACAAACCAGTATTATTAAAACGTGGATTAGCAGCAACAATTGATGAGTTCATTAACGCAGCGGAATACATCATTGCGCAAGGTAACGATCAAATTATTCTTTGTGAGCGCGGTATCCGCACATACGAAAGAGCAACACGTAACACATTAGACATTTCTGCAGTACCAATTTTAAAGAAAGAAACACATTTACCAGTTATCGTTGATGTAACACATTCAACTGGACGCAGAGATTTATTATTACCAACAGCGAAAGCGGCACTTGCAATTGGCGCAGATGCAGTAATGGCTGAAGTTCATCCAGATCCAGCAGTTGCATTGTCAGATTCTGCACAACAAATGGACATTCCAGAATTCCATAGATTCATGGATGAGTTAAAAGGTTTCAAAAATAAATTATCTTAATTCCATATCATATGTGCGTTGAAGAGGAAACAGTAGTGCTTATCTCATTGTTAAAGAGAGCTGATGGCTGGTGTGAATCAGTACAAAGGTAAGCATGAATTACAGCCTTGGAGCATCTTTCTCGACAACTTATGGAGGGGAAGACGGTCAAACGATCGTTAAAGAAGAAGAGAGGTAGACGACAGTTGTCTACAACTAGGGTGGTACCGCGATAAACATCGTCCCTACTGAGCGCTCAGTAGGGACTTTTTTGTACAAAAAAATAGTAAAGGGGCAAGAGAAATGAGATACATTACAGCTGGAGAATCACATGGACCGCAGTTAACAGTTATTTTAGAAGGTGTACCAGCAGGTTTGACACTTACGGCGGAACATATTAATAAAGAATTATTAAGAAGACAAAAAGGTCATGGACGCGGAAGACGCATGCAAATTGAAACAGATACAGTTGAAATTGTAAGTGGTGTTCGTCACGGGATGACACTTGGATCACCGATTACGTTAATCGTAAAAAATGATGATTTCAAACATTGGACGAAAGTAATGGGTGCTGAGCCAATTTCTGAAAAAGAAAGTAAGGACATGAAACGTACAATTACAAAACCACGTCCAGGACATGCGGATTTAAATGGAGCAATTAAATATGGTCATCGTGATATAAGAAACGTATTAGAGCGCTCATCTGCAAGAGAAACGACAGTTCGTGTAGCTGCTGGTGCAGTTGCAAAACAAATTTTAAGCGAATTAGGCGTAAAAATTGCAGGACATGTTCTTGAAATTGGTGGAGTAAAAGCAAAACATATTTCAAACTTACCGATTGAAGAAATTCAAACGATAACTGAAAACTCACCAGTTCGATGTTTAGATAAAGAAGTAGAGCAAGAAATGATGGATGCGATTGACAACGCAAAAAGTAGCGGAGATTCAATCGGTGGTATTGTGGAAGTTATTGCAGAAGGTATGCCAATTGGCGTTGGTAGTTACGTTCATTACGATCGTAAATTAGATGCAAAACTTGCTGGTGCAATTATGAGTATAAATGCATTTAAAGGTGCTGAAATTGGCGTAGGTTTTGAAGCGGCAAGACAACCAGGAAGTAAAGTGCATGATGAAATTCTGTGGGATGAAGAAAAAGGATACACGAGAAAAACGAATAATGCCGGCGGTTTAGAAGGCGGTATGACAACAGGTATGCCAATTGTCGTAAGAGGCGTTATGAAGCCAATTCCTACATTATACAAACCGTTAGCAAGCGTTGATATTGATACGAAGGAAGCATTCCAAGCGAGTATTGAAAGATCTGATAGTTGCGCAGTACCAGCAGCGGGTGTAGTAGCTGAATCTGTTGTAGCATGGGAACTTGCAGATGCACTAGTCGAACAATTCGGAAAAGATCGTATGGAATTATTAAAACAAAACATTATGCAACACAATAACTACGCAAAAGAATTTTAATAAAAAGGTGGGTTTAACGTGCAAGTAAAAGATCAACTATCATCATTACAACCATATAAACCAGGTAAATCACCAGAACAAATGAAAGAAGTGTACGGAGATCATTCGTTTGTGAAATTAGCATCGAATGAAAATCCATTCGGTTGTTCACCGAGAGTTTTAGAAGAGTTGCAAAAATCTTGGTTGGAACATGCTTTATATCCTGACGGAGGTGCCACGACGCTCCGTCAAACAATCGCGGATAAGTTGCATGTGCAAATGGAACAAGTACTTTGTGGTAGTGGTTTAGATGAAATCATTCAAATAATAAGCCGCGCCGTATTACGAGCGGGAGATAACATTGTAACAGCAGGTGCAACATTCCCGCAGTACCGTCATCATGCAATTATTGAAGGCTGTGAAGTGATAGAAATTCCTTTAAATAACGGTGTATACGATTTAGACGAAATTTCGTCAGCGGTAAATAATAATACGAAAATCGTATGGATTTGTAATCCGAACAACCCGACGGGCACATATGTGAATGAGCAAAAATTAACTCAATTTATTGAAGGCATTAGTGAAAATACGTTAATTGTCATTGATGAAGCGTACTATGAATACGTAACAGCAAAAGATTTTCCTGAGACATTACCGCTTTTAGAAAAACATAAAAACATTCTTGTACTTAGAACGTTTTCTAAAGCATACGGATTAGCTTCTTTCCGCGTTGGATATGCGATCGGACAGGAAGAGCTAATTGAGAAATTAAATGTCGTACGTTTACCATTTAACGTATCTTCATTAGCGCAAAAAGCAGCTACGATTGCTTTTGGTGATGACGAGTTTATTGAAGAAATAGTTCGCGTGAATACAGAAGGATTACAGCAATACGAGAGTTTCTGTAAGGAAAACGAAATACCATTTTATTCGTCACAAACAAATTTCATCTTCTTACCGGTAGAGAATGCCGGAGAGATTTATGAAGCTTGTGCACATGCAGGATTTATTATTCGTCCATTCCAAAATGGTGTCCGTATTACAGTTGGAACAAGTGAGCAAAATGAAGGAGTGATTTCAGTGTTAAAACAACACTTTGAAAACAAAAAAAGTAAGTCTCGAGATGAGGCAAATGCGTAAAAAGGTAGTATTAATTGGAACAGGTTTAATAGGAGGTTCTCTTGCCTTAGCGATTAAGAAAGAGCACGATGTAACGATAACAGGTTACGATATATTTAAAGAGCAAGTAGAGCGTGCAAAAGAATTACACGTAGTAGATGAAGTAGCAGTTGATTTACAGCGTGCATGTGAAGAGGCACATTTAATTGTTTTTGCTTCTCCAGTTGAAGAAACGAAGAAGCTATTACACAAACTTGCGTCATTCCGTTTACGAGAAGATGTTATAGTGACTGATGTTGGTAGTACAAAAGGGTCTATTATGAACGAAGCGGAAGCTTTATTTTCAAAGGAAGTTTCTTTCATTGGGGGACATCCGATGGCGGGTTCTCATAAAACGGGAGTTGAAAGCGCAAAGGCGCATTTATTTGAAAATGCATTTTACATTTTAACACCGATGAATCATGTACCAAATGAACAAGTGGAAGACCTTAAAGTATGGTTAAAAGGAACAGGATCTCATTTTCTTGTTTTAAATACAGAAGAACATGATTATGTAACAGGGATTGTTAGTCATTTCCCGCATCTTATCGCAGCAGGTTTAGTAAGGCAAGTTGAGAAACATGCAGGAGATAATCCGCTCATTCATCAACTAGCTGCTGGAGGTTTCAAAGACATTACACGTATCGCATCTAGTAGTCCGAAAATGTGGAGTGATATTGTAAAGCAAAATCGAGAGCATTTAATGGTATTATTAAAAGAGTGGATCTCTGAAATGGAAGGTTTATATAAGACAGTTTCTACCGGAGATGCAGGCGAGATTCAAAACTATTTTGCAGATGCGAAAGAATACCGTGATTCTTTACCAGTAAGAAAGAGTGGTGCAATTCCTGCCTATCACGACTTATACGTTGATGTATTAGATAAGGTGGGGGCATTGGCTCATATTACGAGTATTTTAGCGCGCGAGGAAATTAGTATTACGAACTTGCAAATATTAGAAGCGCGTGAAGGACTGCTTGGGGTATTACGTATTAGTTTCCAAAGGGAAGAAGATCGTATGAAAGCAAAGCTAGCGCTTGGAGAAGAAGAATACCAAACTTATGAAACAATTTAAATGAGAAGGTGAAAAACGTGAAAGAAAGAACAATACAACCTGTTAATAACGGATTGAATGGCAATATTACAATCCCAGGTGATAAATCCATTTCACACCGTGCTGTTATGTTCGGTTCGATTGCAGAAGGGAAAACAACAATTAAAGGTTTCTTGCCCGGTGCAGACTGTTTAAGTACTATTTCATGTTTTAAAGAAATGGGAGTAGAAATTACGCAAAACGGTGATGAAGTTACTGTAGTTGGTAAAGGATTAGAAGGTTTACAAGAACCGAAAGCTGTATTAGATGTTGGTAATTCTGGTACAACAATTCGATTAATGTCAGGTATATTAGCTAACACACCATTTTTCTCTTGCGTACAAGGTGATGAGTCTATCGCAAAAAGACCGATGAAGCGTGTAACAAACCCATTAAAACAAATGGGTGCAAACATTGACGGCAGAGAAGAAGGAACATTTACACCGCTAACAATACGTGGCGGAGATTTAAAAGCAATTGAATATATTTCTCCTGTTGCAAGTGCACAAGTAAAGTCAGCTATTTTACTTGCAGGTCTTCGTGCAGAAGGTGTAACAGCTGTTACAGAACCACATATTTCACGCGACCATACGGAAAGAATGCTTGAAGCATTTGGTGTTAAAGTAACTCGCGAAGGGAAAACAGTGAAGCTGTCAGGTGGACAAAAATTAACAGCAACAAACATTCAAGTGCCAGGTGATGTATCATCAGCAGCATTTTTCTTAGTAGCAGGTGCAATCATCCCAAATAGTAAACTAGTATCACAAAATGTAGGAATGAATCCAACTCGTACAGGTATTATTGATGTTTTAGAGAAAATGGGTGCTACGTTCACTGTAGATCTAATTAACGAAGGGGCATCAGAACCAGCTGCAAATATTACAATTGAAACATCTTCATTAAAAGGAATTGAAATTGGCGGAGATATTATCCCTAGATTAATCGATGAGATTCCTGTAATCGCATTAGCGGCAACGCAAGCGGAAGGAATTACAGTAATTAAAGATGCACACGAATTAAAAGTAAAAGAAACAAATCGTATTGATACAGTCGTTGCTGAGTTAACGAAACTAGGAGCTCGCATAGAAGCAACTGATGACGGCATGATCATTTACGGAAAATCAGCTCTAAAAGGCAATACAGTAAATAGTTATGGTGATCATCGCATCGGAATGATGCTTGCGATTGCTGGCTGCCTGGCAGAAGGAAAAACAATTATTGAAGATGCAGAAGCAGTAGGTGTATCATATCCTACATTCTTTGATGAACTTCAAAAGCTAGCAAAATAAGGTGATGAGAAGCAGATACATTATGTATCTGCTTTTTTATGTTAGGTTGTTGTAAAATCGATATTTTTTGTTGAAACGTCTGTGTAATTTCACTTACCGAACTACAATAGTAAGAATTATGATACAATTCAATCAGGGAATGGAGGAGAATTATATGAATGTCATACAATTAAAAGAAGACAAATTTAGAGAAGCATTGCGTTTATCAGAATACGCTTTTCAATATAAAGTAAATGAGGAACGATTGCAGCAGCAAATCACTCGAATGAAAGAAAGTCATGAAATATACGGCATTATGGAAGGGGAAGACTTAGCAGCAAAACTACATCTTATTCCATTTCATTTATACATAGGAAAAGAAACATTTAAAATGGGCGGCGTTGCAGGGGTAGCGACGTATCCTGAGTATAGAAGAAGTGGGTATGTAAAAGAGCTACTTCAGCATTCTCTTCAAACGATGAAAAAAGATGGATATACAGTATCGATGTTACATCCATTTTCTGTTTCATTTTACCGTAAATACGGCTGGGAACTTTGTGCGAATCTTCTCGTATGTCATATGACTAAGAGCGATTTAGTTATGAAAAAACAAGTAAATGGCACCGTGAAACGTTTCAATAAAGAAAATCATCCAGAAGAAGTCGAGAAGCTATATGAAATTTTTGCAGAACGTTTTTCAGGTATGTTAGTTCGAGAGAAGAACTGGTGGTTACAAGTGGTTTATGATGATTTAGCATTAGCGATTTACTATGATGAAAATAAAACGGCAGCTGGTTACATGTTATATAAAATAGAAAACTATAAAATGACAGTAGAAGAATTTGTACCACTGCATAATGAAGCACGAAATGGTCTGTGGAACTTTATTTGCCAGCATGATTCTATGATTAAAGAACTTGAAATGACAGTAAGTGAAAACGAACCGTTGTTATATACATTGCAAGAGCCACGCGTGAAGACAGAAGTGAAACCATATTTTATGGGCAGAATTGTAGATGTAGAGCAGTTCTTAAAACAATATGAGTTGAATTGGAACAATGTACAGCAAGAAGTGATCCTACACATTACAGACGCATTTGCTCCGTGGAATAACGTAACAGTGAGACTTGCAAATCATGAAATAACAATTGTAGAAGAAACAACGGAAAAAGGAATCAAACTGGATATAAATGCACTATCGACAATAATGTTTGGATACAAACGTCCATTAGAACTAAACGAACTTGAATTAATTAGCGGAAGCGAAGAGGCAATGTGGTCATTTGAGAATTTAGTACCAGTGCGTAAGCCGTTTATTTATGATTTCTTTTAATTAATACACTGTGCAATGTGTCATTAAAAAAGTACTATAATGAAAAACAGTTATTATAGTACTTTTCAATTAATAGAATGAAAGCATTATTTTAGGAGGGGAAATAGAATGATTAGGCAAGCTGTAGGCGCAATCATATTCCAAAATAGTGAATTTTTATTGGTACATAAGGTAAAAATAAGCGATATAGAAGGAGAATACAATTTGTCAAAGGGGGAGTGGGATTTTCCTAAAGGCGGATTAAAACATACAGATAATGACTTAGAAAGTGCTATTTTGAGAGAGCTTGAAGAAGAAACCGGTTCAAAAAAGTTTATAGTTATGAAACAAATGGAAGATAAAATTTGCTTTGAGTTTCCTGAAGAATTAAAAGTGAAAACTGGATTTGAAAAACAAGAAACAACTATGTTTTATGTAGAATATATAGGTGATAGAACAGATTTGAATCCAAAAGATAATGAAATAAGTCAAGTTCAATTTTTTAAGACACAAGATATATTGAGCATTTTAAGTCACGATGATACAAAGAATTTTTTTGAAGTGTTAATTCAAAAAATGCATTGAAATCTAAGTGAGTGTGTTATTTGAAAATGCTACATTTGCGTAGTCACACACTTGACTTTTAATCCATCTAATTTATAATTAAAAAAGGAATGAATTTTCATTCCTTAAAATTGAGGTGAGAAAAATGGCTAAAAATAAACAAGAAGACATTTTTGAAGCAGCTATACAACTATTCGCAGAGCGTGGTTACGATGGTACGACAATTCCGATGATCGCTGAAAAAGCAAATGTCGGCGCTGGTACGATTTATCGCTATTTTGAAAATAAAGAGGCACTCGTTAACTCATTATTTTCAAAAAGTATGTTGCAACTATCTGAAATGATAAAAACAGATTTTCCTGTTGAAGCAAATATTCGTGAACAGTTTAGTCATACATACAACCGTTTATTTGAATTTGCGAGAAACAATGTGGATGCTTTTCTTTTTACAAATTCTCACTGTGATAGTTATTTTCTTGATGAACAGAGTAAGAAAATATTTGACGATTTTATAGGCTTCTTTATGAATATTATAGAAGATGGAATCGCAAAAGGGTTTCTCCGTCCATTGCCTCCAGTTGCATTAATTATCATTGTATACCAACCGCTAGAAAAATTAACTAAAGTAATGGCGACAGGGCAATTAGAATACTCAAAAGAATTAGTAAAAGAATTGGAAGAAAGCTCTTGGAATGCTATTAGAATCATTTGATTCTATAGCTTTATAAGGAAAGGAATGAACATTCATTCCGAAATGGATTTTTAAAATGAAATAGGGGATGATATATTTGTAGTACTAAGAGAATGAATATTCATTCCGTGAAAGGTAATTTAAAAGGGTTTTAAAAATAATTTAATAGAGTGATAGGAATGAACGTTCATTCCGAAATGATAGTTTTAAAAGGATAGAAATGAATGTTCATTCCTAGCTTAACATGACAAGCTAAAAATGGGAGATGATTCAAATGAGCAACCTAAAAAGTTGGAGAAGTTTATCTTTTCTATTATGGATAGTTATTACTATTACAATGGTTGTAACGATGCCTAATATGGATAAATTAGTGAAGGAAAAAGGGAAAATTACAATCCCTAATACAGAACAAAGCAGCATTGCTGACAAGATGATTAAAGAGATGGATAAAGAAGGGGTTGAAAAGTATGAAATTATAGCCGTTTTTAATAGTGGCAATAAGGCAGCTTTAACAGATGAACAAAAGAAGGAAATAACAAAAACGATCAACGCCCTGCAAAATGAAAAAGAGCAATTAGGAATTAAGGAAGTTGTTTCGCATTTAGATAATAAAGACTTGGAGAAACAATTAGTTTCTAAAGATAATACGACTATTTTAACGCAAATATCGATAGATAAAAAACATGGTGAAATATCAAAGGTTTCAAATAATCTTCATGAAAAGGTGCAAACGAAAGGGGTAAAAACGTATTTAACAGGAAGTGACTTAATAGCGGGTGATTTTCTTAAATCCTCTCAAGAGGGAGTGAAAAAGACAGAAGTTATTTCAATCATTTTCATTCTTGTAGTATTAATCCTCGTATTTCGTTCACCAGTTGTTCCGATTGTTTCTCTTCTTACAGTCGGTGTGTCGTATTTAGTTTCAATGGGGATTATTGCTCAGCTTGTAAATCAATTTAATTTCCCATTTTCAAACTTTACACAAGTGTTCGTAGTCGTCGTCCTCTTTGGAGTAGGAACAGATTATAATATTTTATTATATACGAGGTTTAAAGAAGAATTAAGTAAACAAGAAAATGCATTTTTGGCCACGAAAGAAACATTTAAATCGGCAGGTAAAACCGTATTATATAGCGGTATAGCGGTGCTAATTGGTTTTGCATCACTTGCGTTAGCGAGTTTTAAATTATATCAATCTACTTCAGCGGTAGCAATTGGTGTTTTAGTATTACTACTCGTATTAACGACTTTAAATCCATTTTTTATGGTGCTTTTAGGAAAAGGAATGTTTTATCCAGTTAAAACATTTAAAGGTCATGAGGATAGTCACTTATGGGGATTCTTTGCAAAAAACTCAGTAGCAAGGCCATTTATCGCTTTAATCATCGTATTTTTAATATCGATTCCTTTCATATTAAAATACTCTAATACACTAAATTACAATGATTTATTTGAAGTAGATAATAAGTATGAATCAAAGATGGGTATTAACGTAATAGAAGATCATTTTCCGCCTGGTTTCTCTTCGCCGAGTACATTAGTCATTCAATCTGATAAAAAGCTGGATGAAGGAACTTCTCTACAAATTTTAGACGAATTAACTGATAAAATTTCGAAAGTTAAAGGTGTATCAGAAGTATATGCACCGACACGTCCAACTGGTGAGAAGATAAAAGAATTATATTTAAATAAGCAAGCGGGAGAATTGAATACAGGATTAGGAGATGCGAATGGGGGCATAAAGGAAATTAATGATGGATTAACGGATGCGAAAAATAAAATGGGAAGTAATGATTCAAATAGTCTTGCGAATGTTCAAAAATTAATTGATGGAACGAACGAGGCGAAAAACGGGGTATCAGCATTAGGAACAGCTTTACATCAATTATCAAATGGCATAAACGACGGTGCACAAGGAGCACAGCAAATTGAGAGTGGCTTAGCTTCAGTAAACGAAAATATAAATGTTCTATCTAATGCAACGTCGCAGCTGCATACTGGTTATGCACAGTTAGAAAAAGGTTTAAGCTCTTACGATCAATACTTCGGAAGTATTTCTCAAGCAATTGATGGTGCGAAAAAGGGATATGAACAAATTGAAATGTTAATGACCAATTTCGTTCAAACGAAACCAGAACTAGCGAATGATTCAAACATACAACAAACGATAGGGATTGCTAAAGAAGCTCAAAAACAATTAAATATACTTTCAAAAGAATTAAATCAATTAGCAACGCAGCATAAAGCAGCGATGAGTTCATTTAAAGAAGCGAATCAATCGTTACTGAAAGTGGATAACGGCTTAAAAGAAATGAACAATGGAATTAATAAGTTACAAAAGGGAGCAGCGGATCTTAAAAATGGATTAAATGAAGGTTCTGCAGATTCAAAACAAATTGCGAATAAATCAGCTGAGTTACAATCTGGATTAACGAAAATAAACGATGGGCAAGGGCAACTTTTAACGGGCCTTAAAGACCTGCAGGAAAAGATGGGGCAATTACAATCCGGTTTATCTAAAAGTACAGAAGGGCTTGGAAAAGTAAGCAATGGCCTGCATGATGCGCAGGAATATTTAGGGGAGCTCAATGAATCGAAAAGCTCTGAGAAGTTTTATATTCCAAAAGAAGTGTTAGAACCTGTTTAAAATCTTTTTAATAAAATCGCTACACCTGCCAATAAGCAACTCTGTCTGCTATTTTCAAG
>NZ_JBNPJZ010000076.1:0-185467 GCF_050312695.1 Bacillus sp. AF62
TTAAATAATAAAGTAAAGGAACAAAACAAAGACATCATTGATGCTAAAGATAAAGCTGATCAGGCTCAAAAAGAAAGCCAAACAGCAAAAGACTTGGCAGAAGCAACACAAAAATATATGAATCAAAATCTTGTAGATATTATAGAAGGGGCTAATCCACCTACTACTAATCTTAAACCTAATAAAACACTATGGCGTGATATTAGTAATGGTAAGCCTGGTATTTTAAAAATATGGACGGGTGTATCGTGGGAACCTGTTGTTCCTGATACAGCTCCATTACAGCAAAGTATTAAAGATGTTAAGAAAGATATTGAAACAGCTAAAACGGAATTAAATCAAAAGGTTCAAAGTGTGGAAGGTAAAGCGCAAGAGATAGCTGGACAAATAGTGGATGTTCAAAAGCAAGTTAATGGCAAAGTGGATCAAACATGGATTAATACACAGTTAAAAGATAAAGCCGATAAATCTGGAGTGTTTACAAAAGAGGAAATTAACAATGGTTTTATAGGGAAACAAATCTATGAAACTGATAAACAAGGGAATGTACAGAAATTCAAGGATATTAATACATCGATTGGTCAAACAAATGAAGCTCTTACACAGAAAGCGGAGAAGTCCGAATTAAAGAAAACGAATGAAGGCATGTCACAGTTGGAGCAGAAAACAAACGAGATTAAGACAACAGCTGAGGGGACGAAACAGACTCTTACAGAACTTAAAACGCAAGTAGATAATACAAAACTAGATGGCCGAAATTCGCTTAAAAACTCTAATTTTTCTAGTTATATTGTTAATGATTCTATAAGTTGGGACAAATCGTTAAATGGGAACCTTCAGGCATCTGGTTGGGGAAGTGGGTATAACGGTGGTGTAGCAGATCCAACAAAAGGTTATCATGCCCATCTAGATATAACTACTTTCGGTTATCCAGTTGTAGCGTTTATTAACAAAAACAGTATCATCGGTCAAAAAAATAGATGGATGGGTATCGCTGAAGATGTGGTTGCAGAATTTGCGAGAAATAATGTCGCGGGTAAAGAAATTACTATTAGTATGGATATTTGGTCAGATACAAAAGGTTTCCGTATAAACGGTGGTTTACATCATTTCATTGAAGGTAACACAGCACAAAGCTTTCACAGTGGTCAGTATGTGTTTAACGTAAGTGAAGTTAATAGATGGGAACGCTATACGTTTATCATGAAACTTCATGAAAAATTTGACGTTACTAAAGCTGTTAGATTGTATATATATGGTGGCGAAGGTATTGAAGGTACAGCGTATGTAAAAAACGTCAAACTTGAATTATCTAACGTTGCTACAGCATGGACACCAGCTCCAGAAGATCAAGTAACAACAATTGATTTTACTAAAAAGACGGTAGAAATTGAGACTACTATTAAAGGGATTAACACGACGGTTTCTAATATTCAAAATGAACAAGGAAAGCTTACTGAACGTGTAACGAAATCAGAGCAAACCGCAGATGGATTTAAAACTTCTATTGAATCGTTAACAAAAAAAGATACTGAAATCAGTAATAAATTAAATACGGTTGAATCCACTGTGGAAGGTACGAAGAAGACTATTTCTGATGTGCAGCAAACAACAAGTGAGCTTAAGAAAACAACAACTGAAATTAAAGAAGAAGCAGGAAAAGTCACTGAGAAGTTGAGTAGTGTGGAAAAAAAGTTTGATGATATGAAGATTGGCGGACGTAACATTCTGTTAAATACAGGTGGCACACTTAAATCTGACACAGGAACAACAGTGTCTAATATAGTAAATAAGTCATTTAAAATTGTGCCGGATGGTTTATCGATGCTACAAGGGCAGCAGTTTACTATTAGCTTTAAAGCAAGAACTATTGGATATGAAAAGGGAACACCGAATCCATGGGCTGGGGTAGAAGTGTGGATAAAGTATAAAGATGGTGAACAATTATGGCCTGGTGTTCGTTGCGAAAGTGATGTTAGCGCAAATCAAGAATGGAAAACATATTCCTTTACTTATAATCTTAAAGATAAAGCAATTGAGGTTTTCAATTCGCAAACGCTATTACGTAATGTTAAAGGCATGATCGAATTAAAAGAATGGCAAATTGAAATTGGAAATAAAGCAACAGACTATAAACCAGCAGCAGAAGATCAAGTAACAACCGATGAATTCACGAAGAAAACAACCGAAATCGAAAAAAGTGTGGATGGTGTAAAAACTACTGTATCAACTGTTCAAAAAGACCAAGGTGCAATGCAAACTACCTTGAATCAAGTTAAACAAACAACGGATTCTAATTCACAAACCATTACATCTCTATCTCAAACACAAGGCAAACAAGGAGAAATTGTACAACAAAACACGAGTGATATCACACAGTTGAATAATCAAATTAAATCCAAAGTAACAGATACTCAAATGCAAGAATATGTAGGTGGATTAGGAAGTACAAACTTACTATTTAATACTGCATTTGAAGATCGAGTAATAAACGCTACTACAGGAGCTGTAACGAGTAGAAAACCGAGTATTTCTAAATGGGGTGTCGGTCCAAACGGCAGTAACTTTACAGCTGTACCAGAAACAGCGAGAAACCATGACGGTATGAATTCCGTTAAATTAGAATCGTCCGGGCAGACAGTAGACAGAAATGCAGCGTTCTATCAATCATTACCTGTATCTCCTAACTCCGGTGATTATGTGTTATCTGCATGGTTTTACACAGATGCAGTTGCTACCATAGATAATACAGCATTTGTAATGATTGAATTTTACAATGGTTCTACTTGGGTTACGAATAAAGTCGTACAACTTGTACCATTACTGACTAATGGATCATGGAAATTTGTTAGTGTAACTATGCCATCTCCTGCATCTGGTGTTACTACGATACGTTTTGTAGTGGTTATTAGAAAAAACGGTAGACTTTGGGTATCGCAACCACAATTACAACAAGGTATTACACCTTCTAGTTTCATGGAGAATCCGAAAGACTATGCCAACTATGACCAACTTGTAGGCGAAATTGCAAAGAAAGTGGCTACTTCTGATTTTGATAGTAAAGTTTCTAAAATGGAAACAACGATCAATCAGCAATCTAGCCGTATTGACCTAAAGGCAGAGAAAACGGATGTATACACCAAAACAGAAGCGAACGGTCAATTTGGAAGTAAGGCAATGGTGGAAAAGCACGAAAGCTCTATTACATTAATGTCTAATGAAATTAATTCAACAGTCAAAAAAGGCGATATTATTTCATCTATCAATCAAACAGCAGAGGCCGTTAAAATTAGTGTAGGTAAAATACAATTAGATGGAACAACAATAGCAAAATATTTAGAAGCGCAGGAACTTAAAGGTACAACCATACGTACAGACAATGGTTCTAATTATGTTCACATTCAAAAGCAATTCATACGTTTGATGGAGTCGAATTTAAATCGAATGTTTATTGGTTATTACAAAAGAGCTGTTGATAGCCAAATACAACCAACAATACTTATGCATGATGATGTGGATACATCACGTTTCCGCGATGGTACTTTAACAATATCTCAATTCCCGGTGAAAGGAGAAAATTACTATACCGGTAGCTTTGGTATTGTTAAAGGTTATGATGCGGATCAAACTCCACATTATTGCGCTAAATTAAATGTGGATACAAAAGGGGATGTATCTCTTAATGGAGATAACTATATTTATATTACTGGTAATAACGGAGTTACCCTAAGGTCTGATAAACAATTTAGCGCTTATACTAATACAATTCGTTTAGATTCTGTAAGCCATGTAGATATTCTTACTGGTGGGGCTTTGTTTATGAAAAGTAATCAGAATACAGAGGTCAATTCTGGTGGGCATACAATTATCACTTCTGGAAAAGGTATAAGTCAGTATGCAAAAAATGGATCATATTGGGTTGAAGTAGCCAACGGTGCTACCTTCACTGTATCTAATCCATCGAACGCATTTTGGGTAGACTCTGCTGGTGGAATAACATTAAAAGGTGGATCTAAATCCGTATGGATGGACAGTCAGTCTTCCATTGTATTCAACTTAAAAGGTAAAAATATGCTTGATATAGTTGCAACGTCAAATGCTGAAACTGATCTCCGTTTCCAAACAGTAACTTTGCGTAACGGTAACGTTGATGGATATAAAACACTTCAAGTTAAAGATGGAACAGGTAATGCTTTTAATGCTGTTACGGCATCAGCTTTTCAAACAGCATCGAAACGTGAATACAAAACAAATATTCGTGACGTGCAGTTTAGCGCAATAGAAAAAATTATGGCACTTCAAATCCAACAATACAACTTGAAAACAGATATAGAAGACTTATATGAGAAGCGAATGAATCGTGTTGAAGGTGACCCAATTCTTACGACAAACGATATAGAAACTCACTATGGGTGGATTGCAGATGATGAAAATACTCCTGAGTGTTTTGTTACAAAAACAAGAAATGCAGCTGAAATATATTCTTCAGTAGCAATTCAAATAAAGGCATTTCAAGAAGAAAAACAAGCGAAAGATGCTGAAATTCAAGAGTTAAAAGAAGAAAATAAACAAATGAACAGTAGAATTGAAGTTTTAGAACAACTGTTACTTCAAAATTTAATTGTTAAGAAACCAGAGCAGCTATAAGCTGTTTTTATTTTGCACAAAATACGGCTTTGAGTAAATTCAATTCATAGATCAAGAGGAGCGATTTCGCTTCTCTTTTTATTTTGAGGAGATGATCAGTGTGAAACGAATAGTAGACCAAGCAATTTATGAAAAGTATGTTAGCCAAGAAAATAAAAACCTAGTCAAAGATTTTCTTATTGAAAAGAAAGCACAAGGAAAAGCGGCAAGCACTTTAAAACAATATGGTTGGGATTTGAGAATTATTTTGTTTCTAATACATCAACACTTGGAAAATAAAAACCTTATTGACCTAACACGTAAAGACATTCGGAATTTATCTATTATTTTTCAAGAGATGGAAATGTCTAATGCTCGTGTAAATGGATTAATGAGTGCGTTAAGATCCGCATTAGAATTTTGTGCGGATGATGACGACTATGATTATGAATTTAATATGGGTTCAAGGGTACGTGGTTTACCTAAGAATCCAATTCGAGATATCACTTTTATAACTGAGGAGCAGATTAATTGGTTAATCGATGAATTACTTGAGCAAGAAAAATACATGTTAGCAATGTATTTGGCCCTTTCTTATTACAGCGCAGCTAGAAAGAATGAGGTTTACCAGGTTCAGAAAGAAGGGTTAATAGAACACTATTATACAAATGTGGTACGAGGAAAACGTGGTAAGAAATTTAGATTATATTACAATCACCGGGTGCAGAAATGCATTCGTTTATATATAAATCAGCGAGGTAAGGATACTATTCCAGATTTGTTTGTGCGGGTTTATAAGAATGGTGAGAGAAAAAGATTGAACAAGAGTGTATTTAATTATTAGTGCGACATATTTGCTAAGATGCTGAATGAAAAGGAAGGAAAGAAATATAAAATCAATCCTCATTGTTTCCGTCATAGCAGATTAGATAATTTGAAAGTACAAGGAGTGCCGCTTGAAAAACTAAAATCACTTGCTAACCATTCTGATATTTCTACAACTGAATCTTATTTAAAAGATAGAAGTGAGGAAGATATTGCAGAGATATTTGGAATGGATCCAAGTTGCTTTGCAGCTTAAAAAGGAGAGAAAAAGATGGATCGTATTGATGTATTACTGAAAGCATTTATAGCTACGTTTGGTGGCTTCTGTGGGTATTTCTTGGGAGGATGGGATGCAACATTGAAAATCTTAGTGACGATGGCAGTTATTGATTATTTAACTGACATGATTGCAGCAGGGTATAACGGAGAATTAAAAAGTAAAGTTGGTTTCAAAGGCATCGCCAAAAAGGTGGTGCTTTTTCTTTTGGTCGGAGCGGCCGCACAACTAGATTCAGCACTTGGAAGTAACAGCGCGATTCGTGAAGCGACTATTTTCTTCTTCATGGGCAATGAGTTACTTTCACTTTTAGAAAATGCAGGGCGTATGGGAATACCTTTACCTTCAGCATTAACGAATGCAGTTGAAATTTTAGGTGGCAGGAGCAATAAGACAAGTTCTGAATATGATAATAAAAAAGGAGATGTTGAATGATGACTCGTTATAGTTTACATGGAGGACACAACAGTATTGTACAAGGAGCTAATTCAGGAAATCGAAAAGAGCATATTATGGATCGTCAGGTAAAAGATGCAGTGGCAGCTAAGTTAAGAGCTTTAGGACACACAGTCTATGATGATACAGACGAAGTAGGAGGCACTCAAGCGCAAAATTTAAATAATATTATTCGTAACAGTAATTCTCATGTTGTGGATTTAGTTATTTCTTTTCATCTTAATGCAAGTGACGGAAATGGACAGGGAGTGGAAGTTCTGTATTATGATCAGAAAGATCTGGCGGCTAAAATTTCGGCTCAATTGGCAAAAGATATTGGGTGGCGTGATCGTGGCGCAAAGCAACGTACAGATTTAGCGGTATTGAATGGGACAAAAGCACCAGCTATTCTTATTGAATTAGGATTCATTGATAACGAATCTGATATGGCCAAATGGAATGTTGATAAAATCGCTAACTCAATTGTTTACGCTTTAACTGGGCAAACTGTTGGTGATGGTGGAGGAAACAGCGGTTCTAATAGTGGGTATCAATATGTTAAGTCCGGTGAATTCGGTATAAATTATCTAAATGAAGTGATTCAAGCTATGGCTGAACGAGGAACAAAGGGAAAAGTTGTTGTTAATCCATTAACAGGTCTAGCTTATATCCAAACCGATGTTTTACCTAATCCAGAATTAGACAAGATTACTTGGTGGATGGATACTCGACCAGGTGGAAAATGGTGGTACGAATATATTAAAGTTAATTAATGTGAAAAGCAAGCTCGTATGAGTTTGCTTTTCCTTTGTTCAATAATTTTTAATAAAAGAATAGTTTTATAAATAAAAAATATTATCTGATTCTATAAGTAGGTAATTATATCTTGAATTTCAGATTTATAAATGTTAGTGTAAATATACACCGTTTCTTATTTATCTATGAACCAGTATCTGTAGAACGAATAGATTAATTTAAAAAATCCCCTTTTGCATCCATATGCAGAAGGGGATTTTTATTTTTATGAGATTTAAAATTTACTTTTAGATAATGCTTTAAGTACGGGTTTTACAATTAAACCTATTAAACGAAATCCTTTGAATATAGAGCGTACAACCTTCATAATATACCCTCCCTAAAAAATGGTCATTCTATTTATTCATTTTATCTAAAGCTTTATCCATTTGGCGTTCGTTTGCTTGTGTAGCACTACTTGTCGCATTTTCTACACCGCGGTAGTTGTATTTAGAGTTTTGCCAGAAGTCGAAAGCGAAATCTTTTAATGGCTTTTCTGATGCATTTTTATCAACAACTTGTGATTTGAAAATATTCGTTAACATGTACTCATGGTTAGAGATATCTTTAATATAATTTTTATCTTTATATTCTTTAATAATGGCATCGCCAAACTGTTTTACTTCATCTTTAGATGGTTTGTAATCGTGGGCATATCTACTCACTTCATCAAACTTTTCATTTGGATTTTTATTACTTGATGCAACTTCTTTAATTTTTTCTTCCCATTTAGCTGTTGTTGTAACAGCTTCCTTTGTTTTGTCTTTTGATTTTGGGTCGTCATTAGCAATATCGATAATCATTATGACAACAAGGATTGCAAAAATCGCAATAATACCTAGACAACCAAATTTGAAAAATTTCTTCATAAATTGTTCCCCCTAGTTAATGTTAATAACTGTATCATTATATCAAATTTCAAGGATTTCCGTATTATCTAAATAAAAACGAGCTGAATGGAAGTCCAACTCGTTTTTTCCCTTTTCCCCAGTGACGCCCCACCTTTGCCCCACTTTATAGAAAAAGATAGAAAATGATTAGAAAAGCTCATGGAATAAAACGTTGATATAGCAAGTTATTTGTAATGATAAAAAAACAAATAAAAGGGGTGCATGTATTTTTAGGATAAGTACAATAGAAGAAATCATAAAGCCTAATGTAGTTCAAAAAATTTAATTTTGTATGCGTTAACGGGAATAGTAAATGGGAATACATATAGGAAGAGAGTGATCGTAAACGATCACTCTCTTTTGACCACACAGACCACATTGACCACAACTTGTACCACATTTATTATTTACTTTATGTCCATTTTGTCTAAAATAGAAAATATAGCTGGACAAAAACACACGTTTTAACACATAATGGACACAATGCTTCTTTAGAGGTGTAAAGAAAAAACATTGACAAATATAAAATGGCTAGCTATAATTTTGTTTGTTGCCTTGAGGTGATATGATATGAAATGGTCCATCCATCAATTGAATAAATTGAGAAATAAAGGATTGACATTGGATGAGATGGTAGATGTAAGTGAGCTAAAAGAGGTCGAGAAAGATATTCGTGAAATTAATCCTGTTCATGTAACGGGAAGAGTTGATTTTGGCTCCGGTAAGTTTACGTTTCATCTACACATAACTGGAAGCATGGTTTTACCATGTTCTCGTTCTTTAGTAGATGTGACATTACCATTTGACATTAAAACAACTGAGGTGTTCCAAACTTCACAAGAAGAATTTGAAACTGAAGCTGAAATTCATTGTTTAGAAGGAGAAGTACTTGACTTACTGCCCGTAATCAAGGAAAATATACTTTTGGAGATTCCAATGCAAATTTTCAGTGATGATGTTTCTGGTGGAGCACCGACGCAAGGTCAAGACTGGCAAGTGATTTCGGAAGAAGACAAAGAAAAGACTGTTGATCCAAGATTGGTAGGACTTGCAAAGTTTTTTGACAAATAATCGGAAGACTGGTTCAGGCCTTCATATGAAAATAACTATTTCTTTTAAGGAGGTGGGAAGAATGGCTGTACCTTTTAGAAGAACTTCTAAAACAGTAAAAAGAAAGCGTCGTACGCATTTCAAATTATCAGTACCTGGTATGGTAGAGTGCCCAAGCTGTGGTGAAGCGAAATTAGCTCACCGTGTATGTAAAGCATGCGGTACTTACAAAGGTAAAGAAGTAATCAGCAAGTAATTGCAGGGAAATAAACGCAGAAGATATCTTCTGCGTTTATTTTTTTTGTCTTAATCTTTAGTTGTTGTATTCTATCTTTTCTAGTAACTGCATATGCTTAATAAAAAATGCATAGGGAGGACTAGAGAAATGGCGACAACAAGACAAGATGCTTGGACTGATGATGAAGATTTGCTTCTGGCAGAAGTAGTACTCCGGCATATTCGAGAAGGTGGAACACAACTTTCTGCCTTTAAGGAAGTGGGGAAAAATTTATCTCGTACACCAGCAGCATGTGGATTTAGGTGGAATTCTTACGTAAGAAAGCAATATAAAGAACGTATTGAGGAAGCGAAGCAACTTCGTAAAGTAGAAAATTATGAAGTGAAAGAGACAAAAGTGTTAGAACCTACGTCAATTACGTTGAATGATGTTATTGATTTCTTGCAAAATTATAAAGATGAAAACTCTTTAACGGTGTTGCAACAACAAGTTGAATCATTACAAACAGAAAGAGAGCGTCTTCTGGAGCGATTATCAGTATATGAGGAAGAGTATAGAACATTGCTTGATTATATCGATCAAAAAAGAAGTGTAATGGTAGCGGAAAGAAACAATGCTCGCTCGACTGAGAAGTTAGAGAAGCTTAAGAAATAAAAAAACAGCTGTTATACAGCTGTTTTTTTATTTCTTAAGCCGATTCTTCATTTGTAACCGCATTCAAATTTGTTTCTGGATGCCAAATATAAAAATCTCCATCAGTTACTGATACGGGGCTGAAATTTAATTTATCCCAAAAACCAGCTGAATGAATACGCGCTATCGTTTTAATAGGAAATTGCAGTTGTTTCGCATGATTTACAAGCATTTGTCCGAATCCTTGTTTTTGAAAAGTTGGTAATACTTCAAGTTTATAAAGTTCTAGGTAAGGACCTGTAATTTCGAATGGTTCTCCGCCGTTTCTTTTCATATATAGACTCATACGTGCGATTAGTGATCCGCCATAATAAATACCGTAAAATGGAGATTCACTGTCGTTTTCAATAATGTTTGCTTGCAATTCTTCCAGCATAGATAGTTCCTGGGCTCCGCACCCTTTAAATTTTTTGAATTCATCTAACGTTTTATAATTGATGAGCAAGCGCTCAACTTTTGGGAATCCCATTACATCACATCCTTTTCTTATCTCGTTGAATGCAGAAAAGTAAAAATATTTATAATAATAGTATAACTCATTTTTTTATTTTTATGAAGAAGATAGTATATTTCTTTTATTATTTTTTTGAGGATTTGCTAAACTAAGAGTATAAGTGTATTAATAGGCAGTATATACATAGTGAAAAATGAGAGTGTATTTGTTTGGCAGAGGACAACGAAATTATAGGGCGTGCTCATGTACTTTAAAAAGATATGAAAAAGGGGGGAGGCAAGGGCACTTAATGTGAATCCCTTGTGTGAAAATGAAAATTGGAATTGTCGGACCAGGTGCTATTGGTCTATTGTATACATTTTATTTACAAAAAAGTAACCAAGATGTTACGTTGTTTACAAGAACAGCTAAGCAGGCTGAAGAATTAAATGAAACAGGTGTAACTTGTATTAGAGATGGAAGATGGGAAACAGTATATCCGCCTGTTTTACCGATAGAAAGTATGGTAGCGCAAAATTTAGATTATATATTTATTGCTGTGAAGCAATATCATATAGATGACATACTACCGTTTGTGGAAGGTGCATCATCATTAATCTTTTTGCAAAACGGAATGTCGCATCTCCCAAAGATGCTGCAAATAGGGAGTGAAAATATAGCTGTTGGTATTGTAGAACATGGTGCGAAAAAAGAGGGAGGGCACATCGTTCATCATACTGGAGTAGGTGTAACGAGATTTGGAGTGGTTTGTGGCCAATCTATACATTTTAAAAAAATATTTCATTCTTTTCCTGTTGCTTATTTTCCAGTTCAAATAGAAACAGATTGGGAAGAGATTATGCGCAAAAAATTAGTAGTAAATGTATGTATCAATCCGTTGACAGCGTTATTGGGAGTAAAGAATGGTGAATTAATCACGAATCGTTTTTTTTATCAAATGATGGAGCAAGTGTTTCAGGAGGTCGCATTTCTTATTAGAGGAGAAAAAGAAATGGTATGGCAAATGGTACGAAATGTGTGTGAAGGAACGTCTCGTAATACATCCTCTATGTTAGCGGATGTAAGAGCGAATAGACAGACGGAAATTAATGCGATTGTTGGGTATGTATTAGAAGAGGCTAAGAAACAGCAACGACCAGTTCCGACACTTCAATTTTTGTTCGATGCAATAAAGGGGTTAGAAACAAGAGTATAAGTGTTATTCTTTGCTTTTAAGTGAAACATTGACTACAATGTGGATTGGTGAGAGAACTGGATACGAAAGGAAGAATTATATGGAGATAAAAGAAATCTCTGTTCCGCAACAAGGTGTTGTAGCGGACTATATGAACGGTAAAAAAGAGATACAGTCATGTTTTGATTATATGTTAACAGAAGATGCTTTTAAACAACGTTTACATGATTTGCGTGAAAGGGAGTTTTTCCGCCAAGATTTAGTAGCGCATTTATTAGAATATAATACAAAATTACAAGCGGGAGAATCTACACTTCAAAATGTAAAAGCGCTTGGAGATGAAAATACATATGTTGTTATAGCTGGACAACAAGCGGGGTTATTAACTGGACCGCTTTATACAATTCATAAAGTTATTTCAATTTTACAGCTTGCAAAGGAAAAGGAAGAAAGTTTAGGGGTTAAAGTTGTCCCTGTCTTCTGGATTGCGGGTGAAGATCATGATATGGATGAGATTAACCATACTTTTGTAGCGAAAAATAAAAAGATGAAAAAAACTATTTTTTATGATCGTAATCCGAAAAAGGCGAGTGCTTCTGAGTCTGAACTTTCTGTTGAAGATTGTAGAAGTTGGATTGAAGAGATTTTTAAAACATACCCAGAAACAAATTTTACAAAGGATGTATTAAAATTTGTTGATGATGCTTTGAAAAAATCGAATACGTATGTAGATTTCTTTGCTCATCTTATTACGAAAATCTTTGCTAATTCTGGTTTAATCCTTGTTGATTCACATCATCCTGAATTAAGAAAGTTAGAAATTCCATTTTTTAAGCGAATTATAAGTAAGTATAAAGAGGTGCAAGAGGGGCTTCGTAATCAGCAGGAAGTAATTAAAGAACTAGGATACAAACCGATTATTGAAACGAAGTCTCATGCAGTGCATATATTCATGGAAATAGATAATGAACGAGTATTGCTTGAAGAGCATCAAGGTAAGTTTGTTGGAAAGGATGGGGCGCATTCCTTTTCATATGAAGAGTTGATTGAAGAAATGGAGAGAAATCCGGCACGTTTTAGTAATAATGTTGTAACGCGTCCTCTTATGCAAGAGTATGTATTTCCTACGCTCGCATTTATTGGAGGTCCAGGGGAATTAGCTTATTGGAGTGAATTACAACAAGTATTCCATACTGTCGGTTTTCAAATGCCACCTGTCGTTCCTCGTCTTACAATTACTTATGTGGAGAGAGATATAGCGACAGATTTATTCGATCTGCAATTGAGAGAAAGTGATCCGTTTTTAAATGATGTCGATAAACTGCGTGAAAACTGGTTGTCTAATCGAGTAGAGGAACCGATTGATGATCATTTTGAAAAGGCGAAAAAAGAAATTGCCGATATTCATATATCTTTACAGCAATTTGTAAAGAAAATAGAGCCAGGATTAGGTGCGTTTGCAGGGAAAAACGAATTGAAAATTAATGAACAAATTGAACTGCTGGAAAGAATGTTGAAAAGAAATGTTGAGAAAAAGTATGAGGTTCAGCTAAATAAATTCCGCCGTATACAATTCGCACTTCGTCCATTAGGTGCGCCGCAAGAACGTGTGTGGAATGTATGTTATTATTTAAATCAGTTTGGTTTGGATTTCGTTGATCGTGTAATGGAAAACCCTTTTTCTTGGGACGGAAAACATCATGTTATAAAACTATAAAATCTTGCTCTTTGGAGCAGGATTTTATTTTTATTCCGTTGAATTTACTGTGAAGTGATTTTTTTCTGAATTATCAATCAAAAAAGTGTTGGATATGGTAATTGTGTTGGATACTTAAATATATGACAAAATAGCACAAAATGTAAACGTATTATTCGCTTTTTCGACAGTTTTTTATTTAAATTCCCGCAAAAGATGATAAAATTTAGTATATAATAAAAGAAAATAGCGATTTGTATAGTATGTTGCCTTTGTTGGTAAGTTAAATGAGTCGTTCTTTCGTATTATTTCATTCTCTAAGCGTGAAATATGTGCTTAGAGGAAGGGATACATTCAACATAATTAATTGGAAAAAGAGTAGGTGCAACAATGTTTAAACACGTAACAGTGCTTTTAAAGGAAACAGTAGACGGCTTAGATATAAAGCCAGATGGTACATATGTAGATTGTACACTGGGGGGAGGAGGACATAGTTCTTATTTATTATCTCAATTAACTGAAGGTGGAAAATTAATAGCGTTTGATCAAGATGAGATAGCGATTCAAAACGCGAAAGAAAAGTTCTCTTCATACGGTGAACAGTTTATAACAGTAAAGAGTAACTTCCGTTATTTAGCTGAAAAACTGCAAGAAATAGGTATAACAGAAGTAGACGGTATTTTATTTGATTTAGGTGTTTCATCCCCACAATTAGATACACCAGAGCGAGGCTTTAGTTATCATCATGATGCACCGTTAGATATGCGGATGGATCAAGATGCCCCATTAACAGCATATGATGTTGTAAATAGCTGGTCATATGAACAACTTGTAAGGATTTTCTTCCAATACGGTGAAGAGAAATTTTCAAAACAAATTGCAAGAAAAATTGAAGCTTATCGTGAGAATAAAGCTATTGAAACGACAGGAGAATTAGTAGAGCTAATTAAAGAAGGTATTCCGGCTCCTGCTCGTAGAACTGGTGGGCATCCTGCTAAGCGGGTGTTTCAGGCAATTCGTATAGCTGTAAATGATGAATTAAAAGTATTTGAAGAAGCATTGGAATCTGCTATTGAGATGGTTAAGCCAGGTGGAAGGGTTAGTGTTATAACATTCCATTCATTGGAAGATCGTATTTGTAAAACAACGTTTAAGCGAAATAGTACAACGCCACAATTGCCACCAGGATTACCGATTATTCCTGATGAATTTAAGCCGAAATTAAAGCTTATTACAAGAAAACCGATTTTACCTTCTGATATAGAGCTAGAAGAAAATAATCGTGCGCGTTCTGCGAAGTTGAGAATCGCTGAAAAACGATAAAAGGGAGAGAGAGGTATGACTAATTTAGCTGTAAAGTACAAACAACAAGCGCAAGAAGAGGTGCAAATTCAAACGCCCCCACAGCAGATGGCTAAGCCGAAGGTTAAAGCGAAAATTACAAGAATCGAAAAACTGTTGTATGTAGCGTTTATTGGCTTTTTATTGTATGCCTGTGTCGCGTTTATTGGAAATAAAGCAGGCCTTTATCAAGTTAATGTAGAAGCAGCGACGATAGAAGAAAAAATTGTACAGCAGCAAAAAGAAAATCAAGAATTACAAGCTGAAGTAGAGAAGTTAAGTCGCTATGAACGAATCGCTGAAGTTGCAAAAAAACATGGGCTAGAAATTAATGCGAATAATGTGAAAGGCCTCAAATAAGGCAATAGGTGTGAAGGAACGATGAAGAAGAATATGACTAAATTTCATACCAATAAGGGAGCAGGTTATTTTATGATATTTTTCCTCCTGCTCTTTTTGCTGTTATTAGCCCGATTTTTTTACATACAATCAACAGGAACAGTTCATAATCAGGATTTAGATGCACTTGCTAAACAAAAGCATAGTAAAAAAGGAGTTCTTGAAGCGAACCGAGGAACCATTTATGATCAAAACGGTCATGTGTTAGCACAAGACGCAAACTCTTATAAAATAGTAGCTGCGCTAAAAGGTGCTAACTCTGTTGAGAATAAAGAAGATACTGCAAAGAAAATTGCAGGAGTACTTGGAAAAGGCGAAGAGGATATTTTAGCTTCTTTAAATAAGGAAGGTAGAAGTCAAGTCGAATTTGGAACGTTAGGCAAGGATTTGACGAAAGAAAAGAAGGAACAAATAGAAGCGTTGAAATTGCCGGGAATATCTTTTATTACAGAAAATGCAAGGGTGTATCCAAACGGTGATTTTGCATCTTACGTTATAGGTCATGCAAAACCAAATGAGAATGGAACCTCGGTAGGTCAATTTGGCATAGAAAAAAGCTTGGATAAATACTTAAGTGCTTCTAATGGAGAAGTAGCGTATACAGGTGATCGTAAAGGTGTATCCCTTGATGGTGGAAAAGTTAATGTAAAGGCACCTAAAAATGGAGATAACGCTTATTTAACAATTGATCAACGTGTCCAAAGTTATTTAGAAGACGCGATGAAAGCAGCAAGTAAGCAATATGAGCCAGAAAGTTTAATAGGGATTGTTGCAGATCCGAAAACCGGAAAAATATTAGCGATGTCTACTAAACCTAGTTATGACCCTAATGATCGTCAAATTAAATATTTCTTCAATGACGCAATTGCCAATGCATTTGAACCGGGATCAACAATGAAAATTTTCACGTTAGCGGCAGCTATTAATGAAGGTGTGTACAAAGGGCAAGATTATTATCAGTCCGGGACATATCAAGTCGGAAATAGGAAAATAAAAGATCATAACGGTGGTGCTGGTTGGGGCTCTATCACGTTTGATGAAGGGGTAGAGCGTTCTTCAAACGTAGCGTTTGCAATTTTAGGAGATCAAAAACTTGGTCCAGAACGTTTCCGAAAATATATTCATTGTTTTGGATTAGATGAAAAAACGAACATTGATTTATCAGGTGAAGGATCGAATACAATTTTATTTGATCAGCAAATACAACAAGTGACAACAGCTTTTGGACAAGGTTCCACTGTAACACCAATTCAGCTTGTACAAGCTGCAACGGCCATTGCAAATGATGGGAAAATGATGAAACCTTATGCAATTGATAAAATTGTAGATCCAATAACAGACAAAGTAAAATTAGAACATAAGCCAGAAGAAGTAGGAAAACCTGTTACAAAGGAAACAGCAGCGCAAGTAAGACAGTTATTAGAACGTGTTGTTACATCTCCGAAAGGTACAGGTACAGCTTATAAAATTGATGGATATTCAGTTGGTGGTAAAACAGGTACAGCGCAAATTCCGGATGGAAAAGGCGGCTATATGACAGGAAGACAGAATTATATATTCTCATTCTTAGGTATGGCACCAATGGACGATCCACAACTTGTTGTGTATGTAGCTGTTAAACAGCCGAAATTAAAAGATGATGAGAACGGCGCACAACCTTTAGCTGATATTTTTAAATATGTAACAAAAAATAGTTTAGAGTATTTAAAGATTAAGCCAAATGAAGTGAAAGATCCGAAAAAACATCTGAAAGAACAACAAACTACTGTTCCAGATGTAACTGGTAAAACGATGGCTGAAGCGGGGAAAGCGATTGATAAAGCAAAACTTCGTCCAATCGTACTAGGTGAAGGGAAAGTACAGCAACAAGTACCAAAAGCGACTGAACAAACATTAAAAGGCGACCGAGTTTTCTTGGTAGGAGATAAGCCTACAATGCCAAATATACAAGGATGGGCACTGCGTGATGTTATGAATTTAGCGAAGACATTACAGCTTAACTTGAAACCTTCTGGTACAGGATACGTAACAGAACAAAGTGTGGCGGAAGGAACATTATTACAACCTGGTACAGAATTAGGTGTCACACTCGTACCGCCACTCGAACCACAACAAGAAGCAGAAAAGCCGTAATGGTAAAAGAGAAGAAGTTCTAATTAAATAAGTACAAGCATATATTGGAACAAGCTAGGCGTAAGGGAGGCTTGTTCCGATATGCGTGTATCAAATGTAACAGTTAGAAAACGACTTATTTTTATACTTATATCAGGTATACTTATTTTCACTATTATCGATATTCGTCTTGGATATGTGCAATTTTTTCTTGGGAATATGTTAACGGATCGTGCGAAAGATTCATGGAGTCGTAATATTACTTTTGAACCCGAACGTGGGAAAATTTTAGACCGAAATGGTGTGGAACTTGCCACGAATAAAAGTGCTCCAACTGTCTTTGTTGTACCAAGGCAAATTGAAAAACCAGCAGAGACTGCAGAGAAGTTAGCTGCAGTATTAGGTGTGGAAAAAGATGAGATTTATAAAAGAATTACAAAAAAAGAATCGATTGTAAGGTTAGATAAAGGCGGAAGGAAAATATCACATGACAAAGCGAAAGAAGTACGAGGATTAAGTTTGAAGGGCGTGTATATCGCAGAGGATTCTATCCGGTACTATCCATTTGGAAACTTTTTATCACATGTATTAGGTTTTGCAGGTAGCGATAACCAAGGTCTTATGGGACTAGAAAAATATTATGATAAAGAGCTAAATGGAGACAAAGGTCATGTGCGTTTTTTTGCAGATGCGAAAGGGCAAAGGATGCCTAATGTTGGTGATGATTTCAAAAAACCAGAAGCCGGTTTAAATTTAGGATTAACAATCGATGCGCGTATTACAAGGATTATGGAAAGAGAAATGAATATTGCGGAGTCAACTTATAATCCAGACGGTATGATCGCAATTGCAATGAACCCTAAAAATGGTGAAATTTTAGGGATGTCTAGTCGGCCGAGTTTTGATCCAGCGGATTTTCAAAGTGTCTCTCCAGAAGTGTATAACAGAAATCTACCTGTGTGGAGTACGTATGAGCCTGGTTCAACATTTAAGATCATTACACTAGCTGCAGCATTGAATGAAAATTTAGTAGACTTAGAGAAGGATACGTTTTATGATGATGGAGCAGCTGAAGTCGGTGGAGCTAGATTGAAATGCTGGAAAGCAGGAGGTCATGGCAGTCAAACGTTTTTAGAAGTCGTTCAAAACTCATGTAACCCGGGATTTATTGAACTTGGTGATCGCCTTGGTAAAGACCGATTATTTAAATACATTCGTAATTTTGGTTTTGGGCAGAAGACTGGGATTGACTTGCAAGGTGAAGGCAGTGGGATTTTATTTAATTTAGATAAAGTTGGTCCATTAGAGCAAGCGACAACTTCATTCGGCCAAGGGGTTTCTGTTACACCAATTCAACAAGTAGCAGCTGTAGCGGCGGCTGTAAATGGTGGAACATTGTATCAGCCGTATATAGCTAAGGAGTTTATTGATCCGAAAAATAATCAAGTTGTTAGTAAAAAGGCACCTGTTGAGAAAAGAAAAGTTATTTCCAAGGAAACTTCAGAAAAAGTTCGTTATGCATTAGAGAATGTTGTAGCGAAAGGTTCTGGTAAAGGTGCTTATATTGATGGATATCGTGTAGGTGGAAAAACGGGTACTGCTCAAAAGGTGAAAGATGGTAAATATTTAGAGAATAATTATATTGTATCTTTTATCGGATTTGCTCCAGCGGATGATCCAGAGATTGTTGTGTATGTTGCTGTTGATAATCCAAAAGGGGTTACACAGTTTGGTGGAGTGGTAGCAGCTCCAATTGTCGGGAATATCCTTCGAGATGCGCTTCCTGTTATGGGAGTGAAACCGAGAAAAGAACAAGTTGAAAAAGAATATAAATGGGGCGATACACCAACTGTGGAAGTTCCGAATTTAATTGGAATGAAAAAGAAAGATTTACAAACACAACTCGTCGATTTGCAGCTTGATATAAGTGGAGATGGAGAGAAAGTAATTAAGCAATCACCAGAAGCGGGAGCTAAAGTAAAAGAAGGCTCAAAAATTAGAATTTACTTCGGGAATTAAAGGTAACATAGTACGTTTTATGGTACAATTGGTGGAAGTGAGTTCTTTATAGAACAGTTACTTAACTTGAGACAATAAGTGTCTCAGTCATAAATAGGCCAGTAGCACTTACCTCCTTATATAGGAGGTAATGTGTTGCTTACTGAAAAAAAGATAAATAAACAATGTAGAGAGGGTTTAGTGAAATGAAGTTGCATACACTTTTATCATGTTTGCATGATTTTCCAGTTGTTCCAAAAGAAAATCCAGAAATCACATCTATAGAAGCTGATTCACGTAAAGTGAAAGAAGGAAGCTTATTTGTATGTATGAAAGGATATACGGTTGATAGCCATGATTTTGCTAAGCAAGCAGCGGCACAAGGAGCGGCTGCTATTGTTGCGGAAAGACCAATTGATGTTGACGTTCCAGTTGTACTTGTGAAAAATACTTTTCGTTCGTTAGCGGTTTTAGCTGATTATTTTTATGGTCAACCGACACACAAGTTACATTTAATCGGAATTACAGGTACAAATGGAAAGACAACAACATCGCATATTATGGATGAGATTATGCGAGCACATGGTCATAAAACAGGGCTAATTGGAACGATTAATATGAAAATCGGTGATGAAACATTTGAGGTGAAAAATACAACACCAGATGCACTAACACTTCAACAGACGTTTTCAAAAATGGTTGAACAAGGTGTGGACAGCACGGTAATGGAAGTTTCGTCACATGCGTTAGATCTTGGTCGTGTACACGGATGTGATTACGATGTAGCGGTGTTTACGAACTTAACACAAGATCATTTAGACTATCATAAAACGATGGAAGAATATAAACATGCAAAAGGGTTACTATTTGCACAGCTTGGCAATAGTTATAATCATAATCGTGAAAAGTACGCTGTGCTGAATAGCGATGATAATGTAACAGAAGAGTATATGAGAAGTACTGCAGCAACTGTTGTAACATATGGTATTGATACAACAAGTGACATTATGGCAAAAAATATCGTTATGACGAGTGGCGGAACTACATTTACCCTTGTCACACCGTATGAAAGTGTAAATGTTACGATGAAATTAATAGGTAAATTTAATGTATATAACGTACTTGCAGCAACAGCAGCAGGACTTGTTTCGGGTGTGAAATTAGAAACAATCATTGCTGTTATAAAGGAACTAGCTGGGGTTCCAGGGCGTTTTGAAGTTGTTGATGGAGGACAAAATTATACAGTTATTGTTGATTACGCACATACGCCGGATAGTTTAGAAAATGTATTAAAAACTGCAAAACAATTTGCAAAAGGTGATGTGTATTGTATCGTTGGTTGTGGTGGCGATAGGGACCGAACGAAGAGACCGATAATGGCAAGTGTTGTAACAAAATATGCAACTCATGCAATTTACACATCAGATAATCCAAGAAGTGAAGATCCAGCGGCTATTTTAGATGATATGGTACATGGTGCAAGTGGAAATAATTATGAAGTGATTATTGATAGAAAAGAAGCGATACACCATGCAATCACTAAAGTAAAAGCAGATGATATCATTATTATTGCTGGTAAGGGTCATGAAACGTATCAAATTATTGGTAAAGAAGTTCATCATTTTGATGATCGAGAAGTTGCGAAAGAAGCAATTACAGGGCGTTTAAACAACGAAGAGTAACAACGTGAGAGGAGGACTACATGTGCTTGAGCAAGGTTTATTAGTAACGGCTGGGGTAGCATTCTTAATTTCTGTTGCCCTTTCGCCATTGTTTATTCCATTTTTAAGAAAATTAAAGTTCGGACAGAGTATTCGTGATGAGGGACCAAAGTCACATCAAAAAAAATCAGGGACACCGACAATGGGTGGTATCGTCATATACGTATCTATGATGGTAACTTCACTTATTATGGCGATTAAGTTTAATTATTTAGGTGCAGAGGTTTCGTTATTACTATTAGTGACGTTTGGTTACGGATTAATCGGATTTTTAGATGACTACATAAAGGTAGTTAAGAAGAGAAATCTTGGTTTAACATCAAAACAAAAATTAGTAGGGCAGCTTGTTATTGCTATTGCATTCTTTTTAATTGGAAAAGGGCAAGCGTTCCACACATACATCATGATTCCGGGAACGGATGTTAAGTTTGAATTAGGTTGGGCGTATTTTGTACTTGTACTATTTATGCTTATTGGTGGATCAAATGCAGTTAACTTAACTGACGGTTTAGATGGTTTATTATCAGGAACAGCTGCTATTGCATTTGGAGCATTTAGTATTATTGCTGTGGCACAAGAGCAATTTGGAGTAGCGATATTCTGTATGGCAGTGGTAGGAGCTGTACTTGGATTCTTAGTATTCAATGCGAATCCAGCAAAAGTGTTTATGGGAGATACAGGTTCATTAGCTTTAGGTGGAGCCATTGCAGCTGTAGCGATTTTATTAAAACAAGAATTGCTACTAGTAATTATTGGCGGAGTATTCGTCATGGAAACTTTATCGGTTATTATTCAGGTCATTTCATTTAAAACAACAGGAAAACGTGTCTTTAAAATGAGTCCATTACACCATCATTATGAATTATGTGGTTGGTCAGAGTGGCGTGTTGTTGTGACGTTTTGGTCTGCAGGATTTTTATTAGCTGTGTTAGGAATTTATATCGGGGTGTGGATGTAATTGAAAACTGTAACTGAATTTCAAAATAAGAATATTCTTGTATTAGGCATTGCAAAAAGTGGTTATGCAGCAGCTACATTGTTACAAAAGTTAGGGGCGAATGTCATTGTAAATGACGGAAAGCCTTTAGCAGACAATGTACTTGCTGCAGAATTACAAGCAAAAGGAATGGACGTTGTATGCGGTGGCCATCCTTTAGAATTATTAGAGAGAACTATTTCTCTTGTCGTTAAAAATCCAGGAATCCCGTATTCTAATCCAATATTAGTTGCTGCGAAAGAAAAGCAAATTCCAATTGTTACGGAAGTTGAATTAGCATATCGTATTTCAAAAGCGCCATTTGTTGGAATTACAGGATCTAATGGTAAAACGACGACAACAATGCTGACATTTGAAATGTTAAAAGAAGGACAAAAGCATCCTGTTATTGCAGGGAATATAGGAACTGTAGCTTGTGAAGTAGCACAGGATGCAAAAGAAAATGAAGTTGTAGTTACAGAACTTTCATCGTTCCAATTGATGGGAGTAGAATCGTTCCAGCCTAAAATTGCAGCGTTCTTAAACTTATTTGAAGCCCACTTAGATTATCATGGGACGAAGAAGGAATATGGTTTAGCAAAAGCAAATGTTTTTAAAAACCAAACAGAAAACGATTATAGTGTAATAAACGCGGATGATGCAGATGTGATGGCTTTATCTGCGGATACTAAAGGTCAAAAAATCTTGTTTTCGACAACGAAAGAAATTGAAGATGGCGCGTGTATAAAAGATAACGCTCTTTATTTCAAAGGTGAAAAAGTTGTTGAAGTAAGCGATATCGTTTTACCTGGTCAACATAATCTAGAAAATATTTTAGCTGCGATGAGTATTGCGAAATTATTAGGTACTTCTAATGAAGCAATTACGGTCGTGTTAAAACGTTTTACGGGTGTAAAACATCGTTTAGAATATGTAACAACGATTAACAACCGTAAGTTTTATAATGACTCAAAAGCAACGAATATGTTAGCGACTGAGAAAGCACTATCTGCGTTTACACAACCGATTGTGTTACTAGCAGGTGGGCTTGACCGCGGAAATGAATTCGATGATTTAATTCCGTATTTCAAAAATGTAAAAGCGATTGTAACATTTGGACAAACAGCTCCCAAACTAGTAAGAGCGGCAGAAAAAGCGGGATTAGATATAATTGAAAGTGTCGATACTTTAGATGAAGCAGTGGTGAAAGCTTATGCTCATTCTAAAGAAGGTGATGTTGTTCTTCTTTCTCCAGCGTGTGCAAGCTGGGATCAATTTAAAACATTTGAAGAAAGAGGAGACATTTTTATACAAGCTGTGCATAAACTTATATAAAGTAAATCAAAACATCAGTAGGCTAACACCTACTGATGTTTTGTTACATAGGGCAAAAGGTTCTGCCTAAAGAGGTGGTGTTTGTGGGTAATGAAGAAAACGCCTGATTTTATGCTCATCATCGTAACACTTTCGTTGTTGACAATCGGAATGATTATGGTTTATAGTGCGAGTGCAGTTTGGGCCTCTTATAAAATGGGGGACTCATTCTTTTTTGCAAAAAGACAATTACTGTTTGCGGGTCTTGGTGTAGTAGCTATGTTTTTTATTATGAAAATTGATTATTGGGTGTGGCGTACGTATTCAAAAGTAATTTTGCTAGTTTGCTTCATTCTTCTTATTCTCGTTCTTATTCCTGGAGTAGGTCTTGTTCGAGGAGGAGCACGAAGTTGGATTGGGATCGGAGCATTTTCGATTCAACCATCAGAATTTATGAAGTTTGCGATGATTATTTTCTTGGCAAAGTTTTTAGCGGAACGGCAAAAATTGATCACATCTTTTAAACGTGGTTTATTACCGGCTCTTAGTTTTGTGTTTCTTGCTTTTGGGATGATTATGTTACAGCCAGACCTTGGGACAGGAACGGTAATGGTTGGGACATGTATCATTATGATATTTATTTCGGGAGCGAGGGTCTTTCACTT
This sequence comes from Bacillus sp. AF62, assembly GCF_050312695.1. Classification (NCBI taxonomy): domain Bacteria; kingdom Bacillati; phylum Bacillota; class Bacilli; order Caryophanales; family Bacillaceae; genus Bacillus; species Bacillus sp. AF62. The sequence goes on from NZ_JBNPJZ010000076.1 coordinate 23,680, forward strand.
TGCAATGTTTGGTTTGATTGGTGTAGCGGGATTTGTAGGATTAATTGCATCAGCACCGTATCGAATGAAACGCATTACATCATATTTAGATCCGTGGTCAGATCCGCTTGGAAGTGGATTTCAAATTATCCAATCATTACTCGCAATTGGACCTGGTGGATTATTTGGGCTTGGACTTGGACAAAGTAGACAAAAATTTCTTTATTTACCTGAACCACAAACTGACTTTATATTTGCGATCTTATCCGAGGAATTAGGTTTTATTGGTGGTTCATTTGTGTTATTATTATTTAGTCTATTATTATGGCGCGGGATTCGTATCGCATTAGGAGCGCCAGATTTATATGGTACGTTTTTAGCAGTAGGTATTGTGGCGATGATTGCGATTCAAGTAATGATTAATGTTGGTGTTGTAACAGGACTGATGCCTGTTACGGGTATTACCTTGCCGTTTTTAAGTTATGGTGGATCAAGTTTGACATTAATGTTAATGGCAGTAGGTGTATTATTAAATATAAGTCGCCATTCTCGCTACTAAACCCTGTTTATAAGACAGGGTTTTTCGTATGTGTGTAAAAATGCAATATGTATATAGAAATAAATATAATGGAAATAAGAAAAGAGAAGCGGAGGAGTTAGTAGTGCGTGTATTAGTTAGTGGTGGGGGTACTGGTGGTCATATTTATCCAGCTCTTGCTTTAATTAGAGAAATAAAAAAGTTAAATCCAGAAGCAAGATTTTTATATATTGGTACGGAAAATGGACTAGAGAGTACAATCGTTCCAAAAGCAGGTATACCATTTCAGTCTATTGTTATAAGTGGATTTAAACGAAAAATATCATTAGATAATGTGAAAACAGTAATGCGTTTTCTAAAAGGTGTACAGGATAGTAAACGATATATTCGTCGTTTTAATCCGGATATCGTAATTGGAACGGGTGGATATGTATGTGGACCAGTTGTATACGCTGCAGCCAAATTAGGTATTCCAACTATTGTACATGAACAAAATAGTGTACCAGGTGTAACGAACAAATTTTTAAGTCGTTATGTTGATAAAGTTGCTGTTTGTTTTGAAGCAGCTACAGAGCATTTTCCAGAGTCAAAAGTGGTAATGACAGGTAATCCGCGAGCATCAGAGGTAATGGATCAAAATGGAATGAAAGGGAAACGTTCAGTTGGGCTTTCTCTTCCTAAAAAGTCTGTACTTATATTTGGTGGAAGTCGTGGAGCTAGACCGATTAACGATGCCTTCGTTGAAGCAATTGAACAGTTTGGGAACAAAAGCTACGAAATACTATATGTAACAGGTGAAGTGCATTATGACAAAGTGATGGAAGCCGTGAAGCAAAAAGGGAACCCGAACAATGTTATTATTAAGCCGTTCATTCATAATATGCCAGAGGTACTAACTGGTGTAGACCTTGTTGTTTCAAGGGCTGGGGCAACAACACTTGCAGAATTAACAGCGTTAGGAAAACCAAGTGTGTTAATACCGAGTCCGTACGTAACAAATAATCATCAGGAAAAGAATGCACGTTCAGTTGTTGATAAAGGAGCGGCAAAAATGTTACTTGAAAAAGATTTAACAGCTGAAACGCTTATTCGTGATATTGATGAGATTTTATTGGATGCACAAACATTACAAAATATGAAGCTAGCTGCTAAGCAACTAGGTATTCCAGATGCAGCAAATAAGCTGTATGAAGTAATGAATAAGCTTGTAAAAAAATAAAGTGAGGCTTTAATCGGTGGGGAGTGATTCTTTCTCGTTGATTATTACCTTTCACTAATCGGATGTTTACTGGCATCCCGATTCTCGCCTAACTTCTTTGTTACCGCCGAATTTTGATTTAGGAGCTGTACTGCCCGTAAATAGAGGGATAACGTTAGGTGAACGCCCTGCATATTATTGTCATAAGGAGACTTAATATGGGGGAGATTGTCTATGGAACAATTAGTAAATGAGCTTATAGAAGCAGACGTTGGTCGTGTTTTAGTTAACGAGTTGTTAGCACGTTATACAACTATGAAAATAGGTGGACCAGCGGATATTTTAATTGTGCCAAAGCATGTAGCCGGTATTGAAAAAACATTACAGTTAGTAAAGCAATACAAAACGAAGTGGACTGTAATTGGGCGCGGTTCAAACCTTCTTGTATCTGATCAAGGCATAGAAGGTGTTGTTATTCGTTTAGGAGAAGGATTAGATCACTTAGAGGTCGAAAAACATAAGGTAAGAGTTGGTAGTGGATATCCTCTTATTAAATTGTCAACTTTACTTAGTCGTCAAGGGTTAGCTGGATTGGAGTTTGCAAGCGGTATTCCAGGAAGTGTCGGTGGTGCAGTATATATGAATGCAGGTGCACATAAATCGGATATATCGAGTGTATTATCGAAGGCTCTCATTCTGTTTGAAGACGGTACAATTGACTGGTTAATGAATAAAGAACTGGAGTTTTCTTATCGGGCATCTGTATTGCAAACGAAACGTCCTGGTATTGTTTTAGAGGCGGAGTTTCAATTAGAGGCGGGAAAACGTGAAGAAATTGTACGTAGCATGCAAAATAATAAAGATTACCGCCGTGAAACGCAACCATGGAATCACCCGTGTGCAGGAAGTGTATTTCGGAATCCAATCCCACATTTTGCAGGAGATTTAGTAGAAAAAGCAGGGCTTCGTGGTTATAGGATTGGTGGAGCTCAAATTTCTGAAATGCATGGCAATTTTATTGTTAATACCGGGGGAGCTTCAGCGCAAGATGTATTGTCCTTAATTGAATTAATAAAACATACAATTAAGGATAAATTTGATGTAGATATGCATACAGAAGTAGAAATCATTGGAAGATAACGGTTATTCGTTCCGCTCATTATCATTTATGTTATAATAAGAAGATAAGAACGGCATGAGGAACATGCCGTTCTTTATGTTACATAGGGGGATCGTACATGAATAATAGTAAAGTGATTAAACTACAAGATCGTGTACCAAAATTGAAAAATCAAAAGAAAAAAAACAAAAAAAATGTTAATCATCGATTGATTTTATACATATCAATTTTATTTTTATTAGTGCTCTTTTTAATTTATTTTCGGTCTCCGCTTAGTAATATAAAAAAGATTAGTGTGTTTGGAAATCACTATATGACGGATGAGCAAGTAATGAAGGATTCAGGCGTGACATATGATACAAGTTATTTCCGAGTGACAGCACATAAAGCTGAAGAAAACTTAACGAAGCGAAAAGAAATTAAAGCAGTAAATGTAAAAAAACGTTTTCCAAACAAGATTGATATTCATATCGAAGAATATTTAACGATTGGTTATATAAATAAAGAGGGAAAATTACAACCGTTATTAGAAAATGGAAAAACGCTTGATGTACTACCTAATGGAAAACTTCCTGTTGCAGCACCGATTTTCGAACCTTTTAAAGAAGAGAAAATGAAGGAGTTAATCGCTGAACTAGAAAAATTAACACCAGCTATTTTAAAATCTATTTCGGAGATTCGCTATTCACCAACGAATGCGAATGAAGATCATCTTACTTTATATATGAATGAAGGTTATGAAGTGAGCACTACGATTCAAAATTTTGCAAAACGTATGGAAGCCTATCCGCTTATTTTAAAAACAATTGAGCCAGGTAAGAAGGTATTAATTGACTTAGAAGTAGGTGCATATACGAAAGAATTAGGTGCGGAAGAAAAAAAAGAATAGAATGGTAGTTTTCGTTGATTATAGCAGAAAAAACAAAACGAATGTTCTATTATATGTATACGAATTTAGAAGAATGGTTCATTTGATGAAAAATATGTAAAAATTCTTAGATTCATACTAGTATTGGTACAAGTTTCACTTTTCTATGAGTACATCTTAGTGTAGACTTATACTTGGCGGTAAACTTTACACTCGAAATAGAATTATTTCAAGATAAGCAGTTATTCATAGTTTACTGCGATATTCTTAATTGAATGCTAAATAAAAATAAGAAAAATATAGGGTTAAAAAAGGGAAACGTATAAAGACGTTGAATATTTTTCTTATAAATAGTAAAGTTGCGATTGTTGTTCCATATATTGAGTTGTATGGTATAAATAAAGAAGGAGGTGCCAAAGAATGAACAGCAATGAAATATATGTTAGTCTTGACATCGGTACATCCAATGTTAAAGTCATCATTGGTGAAATGGTTAATGACAGCTTAAACATTATTGGTGTTGGAAATGTAAAATCAAATGGTTTAAAGAAGGGATCGATAGTTGATATAGACGAGACTGTTCGATCAATTAAAAAAGCAATTGAACAAGCTGAGCGCATGGTGGGAATCCACATTGAGCAAGTTGTAGTAGGTGTCAATGCAAACCAGGTACAGCTACTTCCTTGTCACGGAGTAGTCGCTGTTTCAAATGAAGATCGTGAAATCGGGAATGAAGATGTCTTACGCGTTCTAGATGCAGCACAAGTTGTGTCAATTGCTCCAGAACGTGAGTTTATTGATGTGGTACCTCGACAGTTCATCGTAGACGGTCTTGACGAGATTAACGATCCACGCGGGATGATCGGTGTAAGATTAGAAATGGAAGGTACACTTATTACAGGCTCGAGAACTTTACTACATAACCTACTTCGTTGTGTAGAAAAAGCAGGTCTTGAAATTGTTGATATTTGTCTTCAACCTTTAGCGGCTGCAACAGTTGCTATATCTTCAGATGAAAAAAATAGAGGAGTAGCCCTTGTTGATATGGGGGGAGGATCTACAACTTTATCTATTTTTAAAGATGGAGAGTTACAAGCGACGAGCGTATTACCATTAGGTGGAGACCATATAACGAAGGATATTGCGATTGGGTTGAAAACTTCAACAGAAAATGCAGATCAAATTAAGTTGAAATATGGACATGCTTTTTATGATACAGCATCTGAAGAAGAGATGTTTACGGTTCCTATTATGGGAAGTGATCAAACAGAACAATATTCTCAGTTGGAATTATCGGATATAATAGAGGCTCGTGTAGAGGAAATTTTAATGTTTGTTCAAGATGAAGTGCGTAAGTTAGGAGTAAAGCAAGTGGCTTCTGGTTATGTACTAACTGGTGGAATTGCTTCTATGCCAGGTGTTCTTGACCTTGCATATGATATTTTACATGAAAATGTTCGTGTAGCAACTCCTGATTATATTGGTGTGCGTGAGCCCCAATATACAAGTGGAGTTGGATTAATTAAACATTCTTATCAAAAAGCTAAATTACGTGGGAAAAATGTGCAGGAAAAGCAAGAGCATTTTGAACCAGTACCAGCACCAGCACCAACGCCGGTACAACAGCAACCTGCAAAACAAAAAACTCGTAATCAAAACAATAATAATCAAAATGATGACCGCATGATGTCAAAAGTAAAACGTGTATTCCGTTATTTATGGGATTAAAATTGGACACGAAAAATGAGGTTCTAGGGGGATTTCGACATGTTAGAGTTTGATACTACTCAAGATCAATTAGCGAATATAAAAGTTATCGGTGTCGGCGGTGGCGGAAACAATGCTGTAAACCGTATGATTGAACACGGTGTACAAGGTGTAGACTTTATCGCTGTGAACACTGATGCACAAGCATTAAATCTATCAAAAGCTGAAACGAAAATGCAGATTGGTGGAAAATTAACGCGTGGACTTGGTGCAGGCGCAAACCCTGAAGTAGGGAAAAAAGCTGCAGAAGAAAGTAAAGAACAGATCCAAGAAGCACTTCGTGGTGCGGATATGGTCTTCGTAACTGCCGGTATGGGCGGTGGAACTGGAACTGGTGCAGCTCCAGTTGTTGCTCAAGTTGCAAAAGAATTAGGTGCTTTAACAGTTGGTGTTGTAACACGTCCATTTACTTTTGAAGGACGTAAGCGTGCGACGCAAGCAGCATCTGGTATTGCAGCATTTAAAGAAAATGTAGATACTCTTATTGTAATTCCAAACGATCGCTTATTAGAGATTGTTGATAAAAATACGCCAATGTTAGAAGCATTCCGTGAAGCTGATAACGTATTACGTCAAGGTGTTCAAGGTATTTCGGATTTAATTGCAACGCCAGGTTTAATTAACTTAGACTTTGCAGACGTAAAGACAATTATGTCTAATAGAGGTTCTGCTTTAATGGGTATTGGTTCTGGTAACGGGGAAAATCGTGCTGCAGAAGCTGCGAAAAAAGCGATTTCTAGTCCATTACTAGAAACATCTATTGATGGAGCTCAAGGTGTTATCATGAACATTACGGGTGGCGCTAACTTAAGCTTATATGAAGTACAAGAAGCGGCAGATATCGTAGCTTCAGCTTCAGATCCAGAAGTAAATATGATCTTCGGTTCTGTTATTAACGAAGGATTAAAAGATGATATCGTTGTAACTGTAATTGCAACTGGTTTTGATGATAGCATTGCAACTCAACCACCAAAACCAATTATTCGTCCGAATGCGAACCACACGCAACAACAGCAACAACCAGTAGCTCAACCTTCAAAACAACGTGAAGTAAAACGTGAAATGAAGCGTGAAGAGCCAGTTGTACATGAGCGTCATTCAGATTCAGATGATATCGATATTCCAGCATTTTTACGTAACCGTCGTAGACGATAAAAAAAGGAGCTTTCATGCTCCTTTTTTGTTTTTTAAATGGAAAAGACCTGCTAAGCAGGTCTTTTTTTATTTCGTATATTTCAATATATTTTGTTGGTGAAAATAAGAGTATATCATTCTATGAATTTGTACTTTTATTTTTTACCGACAGATTATGTCTAGAAATCACAAAATAACAAAAAAACACCTCCGCAAATTGACACACTTTCCTATTGGATATGCATTATACTAGTCTCAACTTGAAAAAAGAGGTGAATTGTTTGGTTGTTTACGCCGACGTTGTTTGGTTGTTAAACGCCTGCATTGATTTTCTTTTGCTTTTATTAACAGCTACCGTGTTAAAAAAGAAGATCAAAAGATGGAGGCTTGTGTTAGGGGCATTTATAGGTTCAACTATTGTTATTTTTGCCTTTACTCCTTTTGCTTCTATGATGACACATCCAATTATGAAACTACTGTACTCGTTACTTATTGTGTATACAGCATTTGGGTTTACAACATTTAGAAATTATGCACAAACTGTTTTTACTTTTTACTTTGTAACCTTTATGGTTGGCGGAGGATTAATTGGAACTCATTTCTTTTTGCAAACGAATGAAATGGTAAATGGATTGGTTCAATCTCAGTCAATTTCTTACGGCGATCCAATTAGTTGGTTATTTGTTATTTTTGGTTTTCCGGTAATTTATTATTTTTCTAAAAAGCGTATTGAAAGCGTAGAGGTCACGAAAATACACTATGACCAAATTGTGAAAGTAAAAATTCAATTAGCGGAAGAAGAACTAGAACTGGCAGGTCTTATTGACAGTGGGAACCAACTTTACGACCCATTAACAAAAACACCCGTTATGATTATGCATGTTTCATCATTAGAACATTGCTTACCATCTTGGTTAACAGAACAAATTTATTCCAAAACAGAAATTCCTCAAATACCAGAAAATGATTCTGGTTGGGCGACAAAATTACGTTTAATTCCTTTCCGTGCAGTAGGAGTAGAAAGTCAATTTTTGTGGGCAATTAAGCCTGACAGTGTGCAAGTTGATCATGAAGGTAGTTCTATTGTTGTAAACAAAGTATTAATTGGATTAAATACACAACAACTGTCTACTAATGGGGAGTATCAATGTATTGTGCATCCCAAAATGTTGATTTCACAAAAAATGGTGATCGCTTAATAATGAGAGGCGGGATAATATGATGAAATTAAAATTTTATTTAGTATACCTTTGGTATAAAGTATTGCTGAAATTAGGAATTAAGACCGATGAAATTTATTATATTGGTGGAAGTGAAGCGTTGCCACCACCGTTAACGAAAGAAGAAGAGGAAGTTCTTTTGAATAAATTGCCAAAAGGAGATCAGGCAGCAAGGTCATTACTTATTGAACGCAACTTAAGGCTCGTTGTATATATAGCAAGAAAGTTTGAAAATACAGGGATAAATATTGAAGATTTAATTAGTATAGGAACAATCGGCCTTATTAAAGCGGTAAATACATTTAATCCAGAAAAGAAAATAAAATTAGCAACATATGCATCGCGTTGTATAGAAAATGAAATTTTAATGCATTTACGTCGGAATAACAAAAATCGTTCGGAAGTTTCTTTTGATGAACCGCTAAACATTGATTGGGATGGGAATGAACTATTGTTGTCTGACGTGTTAGGTACAGATGATGATATTATTACAAAAGATTTAGAAGCTACTGTAGATCGTCACCTTTTAATGAAAGCATTACACCAATTAAATGATCGTGAAAAACAAATTATGGAACTTCGGTTTGGGCTTGCTGGAGGAGAGGAAAAGACGCAAAAAGATGTGGCGGATATGCTTGGGATTTCACAGTCATACATTTCGCGTTTAGAAAAAAGAATTATAAAAAGATTACGAAAAGAATTTAATAAAATGGTGTGAAGAATAAGACCAGCCGTTATGTAGGCTGGTCTTATTCTATTTAGTTGTATTAGGAAAGATAATTTAAATGAAAAATCGTGAAAAAACCATATGCATAAAATCCCCTTCAAAGGAAATACTTTACACTGTACAGCAACTCCCGATAGGAGGGAACACTTTGACGAGAAACAAAGTAGAAATTTGCGGTGTTGATACAGCTAAACTTCCAGTATTAAAAAATGAAGAGATGCGTAAATTATTTCGTGAAATGCAAAGTGGAGAGATAAGCGCAAGAGAAAAATTAGTGAATGGAAACTTACGTCTTGTACTGAGCGTCATCCAAAGATTTAATAACAGAGGAGAATATGTTGACGATTTATTCCAAGTTGGTTGCATCGGACTTATGAAATCAATTGATAATTTTGATTTAGGCCAAAATGTAAAATTTTCAACGTATGCTGTGCCGATGATTATTGGGGAAATACGCAGATATTTGCGTGATAATAATCCGATTCGCGTATCGCGCTCATTGCGAGATATTGCGTATAAAGCTTTGCAAGTAAGAGAGAAGTTAATTGCAGAAAATTCAAAAGAACCAACAGCAATGGATATTGCAAAAGTGCTAGAAGTAACTCATGAAGAGATAGTATTTGCTTTAGATGCAATTCAAGATCCAGTTTCATTATTTGAACCGATTTATAATGATGGAGGAGATCCTATCTTTGTTATGGATCAGTTAAGTGATGAAAAACAAAAGGACGAGCAGTGGGTTGAAGAACTAGCATTGAAAGAAGGAATGAAGCGTTTAAATGATCGAGAGAAAATGATTATTAGAAAACGTTTCTTCCAAGGAAAGACACAGATGGAAGTTGCAGAAGAAATTGGGATTTCCCAAGCTCAAGTATCACGTTTAGAGAAGTCAGCCATTAAACAAATGAATAAAACGATTCAAGGATAAGGTCTCACCAATTATGGTGAGACCTTTTTATATGTAATATAGTTTGTGCTCATAGTAGGGGATTAGTGTTCATATAATGAAACTAGCATGGTGTTTCGTATAGGTGGCTTCCTGTAAATATGAGAAACAGCTTCCAATTCGTCATATAAGGGAGAGGGTAAAAATGGTGATACGAATTTCAGAGTTACAGATGAAGGATGTTATAAATATTTCAGATGGAAAAAGGATTGGGAATATTGGAGATATTGAAATTGATATGAACACAGGGCAAGTTTGTTCTGTTATTATTTCCAAACAGACACGTATGCTAGGTATTTTTGGAAAAGATGTTGAGATTGTAATTCCTTGGAAGGAAATTGTGAAAATTGGGGAGGATGTCATACTTGTAAGAGTAGATCCTGTTAATACTGTAACAGAATCAATACAAACACCGACAATTTCATAAAGAATATTACAAATTCCTCTTTTTTTTCTGTTAGGATTATGAAAAAATAAAAGTATGGTAAAATAGACAGGAAGTACCATGCTTTTTTCTGTTATTTTAATTAAAAGGAGCCGCTTTATTATGAGAGAACCATTTAAATATGTGGACGGTATACTGTATTTACAAGCGTGGAAAGAACTTGGAAACATTACTGCTGGATTTACGACAAAAGATGGTGGGATAAGTACGGGCTCCTTTCATGCGATGAATTTAGGATTACATGTGAATGATATCGTGGAGAACGTTCATGAAAACAGACGCATTTTAGCAAATAAGTTACAAAAACCATTAGAAAACTGGATTTGCTCTGAACAAGTTCATGATCATCATGTTGAAAAAGTAGGGCAACAGGAAAAAGGAAGTGGCGTTTATTCATATGAGGACGGCATTTCAAAAACAGATGGCATTTATACGAGTAATGAAGATGTTTTGTTAACGTCTTGTTACGCGGATTGTGTTCCGCTCTATTTTTATGCACCATCACATGGTATGATAGGACTTGCGCATGCTGGATGGAAAGGCACTGTACAAGAGATTGCAAAGGAAATGATTCAAAAGTGGAATGCAGAAGGTATTTCAAGTGATGAAATTCATGTTGCAATTGGACCGTCGATTGGATCTTGTTGTTATGTTGTGGATGATCGAGTATTAACAGCAGCACAGAAAGTAATTAACGGTGCTGTTCCTCATCAAAAAAATTCTGACGGGCAGTACGCAATTAATTTAAAAGAAATTAATCGTATATTATGTGTACAAGCAGGCATAAAAGAAGAGCATATTGTAATGTCATCTCTTTGTACAAGCTGTGAAGAGCAACTATTTTTCTCTCATCGTCGTGATCAAGGTAAGACAGGAAGAATGTTGAGTTTCATAGGTTTTAAGGAGGAAGGAAGCAAGTGACAGTACAAGAAAATTTAGTAATTGTAAACGAAGCTATTAAAGAATCTTGCGTTCGAGCTGGACGTTCGTTGCAAGATATTAAACTTGTTGCAGTGACAAAAACTGTAGGGATTGAAAAAACAAACGAAGTAATTGAAACTGGAATTATCGATTTAGGTGAAAATAGAAATGAAGGTTTCTTACAGAAATATGAGCATTTCGGTTCAAAAGTTAATTGGCACTTTATTGGCTCATTACAAACGAGAAAAGTAAAAGAAATCATTAATGAAATTGATTATTTACATTCGTTAGATCGTCTTTCCCTGGCGAAAGAAATTCAGAAACGTGCTGATAAGAAAGTGAAATGCTTTATTCAAGTGAAAACCTCATCTGAAGAATCGAAGCAAGGATTAGCAATAGAAGAGGTTGTTTCTTTTATTCAAAGTTTGCAAGAATTCGATAAAATTGAAGTGGTTGGACTAATGACGATGGCTCCATTTACAGAAGAAGAGGAAGAAATCAGACGCTGTTTTAAGGAATTACGTATGTTGCAAACAAAGGTGCAGGAGCTAGAGTTATTACATGCGCCATGTAAAGAATTATCAATGGGAATGTCCAACGATTACACGATTGCAATTGAAGAAGGGGCTACATATATTCGTTTGGGAACGATTTTAGTAGGAAAAGCGTAAAAGGAAGGAGAATCTTATTATGAGTTGGTCAAAAGTAAAATACTTCTTTTTTGATACACCGGAAGAAAAAGAAGCAGCTCAATATGGTTATGAAAAGGAGCAAACAGACATGAAAAAGCAGCAAGATCCACCAGAACAACAAGATGTTACGTTTCCAAAAGCGCAACCGAAGCAAAATGTTGTGAGTATTGAAACAGCAAAACAATCTTCAAAAGTTGTTTTATTAGAACCACGCACATATTCGGAAGCACAAGGGATTGCGGACCACTTAAAAGGTAGACGAGCTGTTGTAATTAATTTGCAGAGAATGTCTACTGATCAAGCGGTACGTATCGTTGACTTTTTAAGTGGTACTGTATACGCTATAGGCGGGGACATTCAAAAAATAGGACCGAAAACATTTATGTGTACACCTGAAAATGTTGATATTGTTGGTGCAATTTCAGAGTTATTCGGTGAAGAAGAAGAAACAAATATAAAGAGGTGGTAATACGCCATGACAACAGTTTTAATGGTGTTAAGTTCTGCTATCGAGATTTACTCGTGGGCACTGATTATTTACATTCTCCTATCATGGTTTCCTGGTGCAAAGGAATCATCTTTTGGAGAGTTCTTGGCGCGAATTTGTGAACCGTATTTAGAACCATTCCGCAGATTTATTCCGCCGCTTGGTATGATTGATATTTCTCCACTCGTTGCGATTTTTGCGTTAAAACTTGCTAAAAGTGGTTTGTTCAGTTTGTTCAGCTATTTCTTATAGTAAGAGGTTAAATACATGAGCATTTACGAACATTTTAGGCCTGATGAAGAGGTCTTTGTAGATAAAGTGCTGGAGTGGAAGCAAACAGCGGAGTACCATCAAGTGAAATTAACAGATTTCCTTGATCCAAGACAGCAACAAATTGTTTCTATGGTAATTGGACAAGGAGATGTCGCTGTGCAATTTGGTGGTGCAACGCCTAATGCAGAGCGTAAAAGAGCACTCATTTATCCAGACTATCTAGAATTAAATGAAGAAGAATTTCAAGTAGAAGTATTAGAAATTGACTATCCTTCCAAGTTTTATACGCTAGAACATAGGCAAATATTAGGTACATTTATGTCTCTTGGTTTAACGAGAGAAAAATGTGGTGATATTTTGCTGCAAGAAAATCGTGCCCAAATTGTAGTTGCGAAAGAAATCGTATCGTACATTGAGATGAACTTACAAGCAATAGGAAAAGTAAAAGTCTCCTTATCAGCAGTGCAAGGAGAACAAATTCTACAAATACATGAAACGTGGGGGGAGAAATCTGGAACGGTTTCTTCACTTCGTTTAGATGTTATGTTAGCTGAAATGTTACATTTATCTAGACAGAAAGTACAACCTTTCATAAAAAATGGTTTAGTAAAAGTCAATTGGAAAACAGTGGAGCAAACTTCTTATGAATGTTATCCAGGAGACGTTTTTTCTGTTAGAGGATATGGCCGAAGTAAATTATTTTCTGTAGAAGGTAGAACAAAACGCGACAAATGGAGAATTTTGTATGGTATACTAAAATGATTGGTTTTTTAGAAGGAAATCCTCCTATTTTGTCGAAGAAAAGATATAATTGAAAGAGGAAATTTAGATAACTACTTGGAGGTGGCGTTGTGCCGTTAACACCATTAGATATTCATAACAAAGAATTTGGTCGCGGATTCCGTGGCTATGATGAAGATCAAGTAAATGAGTTTCTTGATCAAATTATCAAAGATTATGAATTGGTCATTCGTGAGAAAAAAGCTTTAGAAGAAAAAGTTGCGCAGTTAGAAGGGAAGTTAGATCATTTCTCTAATATTGAAGATACGTTAAACAAATCTATCGTTGTTGCGCAAGAAGCAGCGGAAGAAGTAAAACGTAATGCGCAAAAAGAAGCGAAATTAATTGTGCGTGAAGCTGAAAAGAATGCTGATCGTATTATTAACGAAGCATTAGTAAAATCAAGAAAAGTTGCTTTTGATATTGAAGAGCTAAAGAAACAAGCGAAAGTATTCCGAACTCGTTTCCGTATGTTATTAGAAACACAGCTTGAAATGTTAAACAACGATGATTGGGATAAACTAATTGAGTTAGAAGACGAAGTAGATGAACTGTTGAAAAAAGAAGAAACAGTGTAAGCTTGACGTTTTTCTCATTATTACATATAATTTTAAACAACATATTTATTAAGAAAAACGAAGATAGGGATAAGTACCTTTTCAAACCTTATATAGCGAACTGAGGATGGTGTAAGCTCAGGATAAGGAGATAGTGGGAATATCACCCTGGAGTTCCGCGCTGAACAAATAGAGTAAGCGTAGGCGTGTATTCGCGTTAAGAATATAAAGAGGATTCTATACATATGTATATGATCTACTAGGGTGGTACCGCGGGAGACTTTCTCGTCCCTTTTTGGGATGAGAAAGTCTCTTTTTTATTCCGTTTTTTAAGTATTTCTTTTATACATGTAAGGAGGAATTGAGCATGGAGTACAAAAATACATTACTGATGCCGAAAACAGAGTTCCCAATGCGTGGGAACTTACCAAAACGTGAGCCTGCAATGCAAGAAAAATGGGCTGAAATGAATATTTACGAAAAAGTACAAGAACATACAAAAGGTCGTCCTTTATTTGTATTGCATGATGGACCTCCATATGCGAATGGTGACATTCATATGGGACATGCATTAAATAAAGTATTAAAAGACTTTATTGTTCGTTATAAATCAATGACTGGTTTTAGTGCGCCATATGTTCCAGGATGGGATACGCACGGTTTACCAATTGAACAAGCTTTAACAAATAAAGGCGTAAAACGTAAAGAAATGACAGTTGCTGAGTTCCGTAAGTTATGTGCAGAGTATGCATATGAACAAGTAGAACGTCAACGTGAACAATTTAAGCGTTTAGGTGTACGTGCAGATTGGGATAATCCATATATTACTTTAGAGCCAGCTTATGAAGCACAACAAATTAAAGTGTTTGGTGACATGGCGAAAAAAGGTTATATCTATAAAGGTCAAAAACCAGTTTACTGGTCTCCAACGAGTGAATCTGCTTTAGCAGAAGCTGAAATTGAATATCAAGATAAAAAATCAGCATCTATTTACGTAGCATTCCCTGTAAAAGATGGAAAGAATGTATTAGAAGGTGATGAAAAGTACATCATTTGGACAACAACACCTTGGACATTACCTGCAAACTTAGGTATTTCTGTTCACCCAGAGCTTGAATATAGTATTGTAAAAGTAAATGATGAGAAATATATCATTGCTTCTGAGCTGTTTGAGACAGTTGCAAAAACGTTAGAGTGGGAAAATGCTGAAGTTGTGAAAACAGTAAAAGGTAGCGAACTTGAGTACACAGTTGCAAAACATCCATTCTACGATCGTGATTCATTAGTTATGCTAGGAGATCACGTAACAACAGATGCAGGTACAGGTTGTGTTCATACAGCACCAGGACACGGGGAAGATGACTTCGTTGTTGGTAAAAAGTATGGATTAGAAGTACTTTGCCCAGTCGATGATAAAGGTGTATTAACAAATGAAGCACCTGGATTTGAAGGCTTATTCTATGATAAAGCTAACAAGCCAATTACAGAAAAATTAGAAGAAGTAGGCGCGTTACTGAAACTAACATTCATTACACATTCATACCCACATGATTGGAGAACGAAAAAACCAATTATTTTCCGTGCGACAGCACAGTGGTTTGCATCTATTGAAGCATTCCGTAAAGAATTAATAGAAGCTGTAGCGGAAACGAAATGGGTACCAGCATGGGGAGAAACTCGTCTTCATAATATGGTTCGTGACCGTGGTGACTGGTGTATTTCTCGTCAGCGTGCATGGGGTGTGCCAATTCCGGTATTCTATGCTGAGAATGGTGATCCAATTATTACGGATGAAACAATTAACCATGTAGCAGATTTATTCCGTGAACACGGTTCTAACGTATGGTTCGAGCGTGAAGCGAAAGATCTATTACCAGAAGGATTTACACATCCGGGTAGCCCAAATGGCGAATTCCGTAAAGAAACAGACATCATGGATGTATGGTTCGATTCAGGTTCTTCTCACCAAGCGGTATTAGAAGAGCGCGAAGATTTACAGCGTCCAGCTGATTTATATTTAGAAGGATCTGACCAGTATCGTGGTTGGTTTAACTCTTCATTATCAACAGCAGTTGCTGTAACAGGTAAAGCTCCATATAAAGGCGTATTAAGTCACGGTTTCGTATTAGATGGTGAAGGACGTAAAATGAGTAAGTCGATTGGAAACATCGTCGTACCGAAGAAAATTATGGATCAATTAGGCGGAGACATTTTACGCTTATGGGTATCTTCTGTTGACTATCAATCTGACGTACGTATTTCAGATGATATTTTAAAACAAGTAGCAGAAGTGTATCGTAAAATCCGTAACACATTCCGTTTCTTATTAGGAAACTTAGACGACTTTAAGCCAAGTGAAAATGCAGTAGCTGTAGCTGAACTTCGTGAAGTAGATCGTTACATGTTAGTGAAATTAAATGACTTAATTACAAAAGTTAAAGAAGCATATGAGACATACGACTTCGCTGCTGTGTATCATGCAATTCATAACTTCTGTACAATTGATTTAAGTTCATTCTACTTAGACTTTGCAAAAGACATTTTATACATTGAAGGTGCAAATCACGAAGATCGTCGTGCAATTCAAACTGTATTATATGATGTTCTTGTTGCGTTAACAAAACTTGTAACACCAATCTTACCGCATACAGCTGATGAAGTATGGCCATATATTCCAGGCGTAACAGAAGAAAGTGTACAATTAACTGATATGCCAGAAGCTGTACAATTAGATGACGCGGAAGCGTTAAAAACAAAATGGGATGCATTTATGACATTACGTGATGACGTGTTAAAAGCACTAGAAGTAGCTCGTAATGAAAAAGTAATCGGTAAGTCATTAAATGCAAGCATTACGCTATATCCAACTGCAGAAATGAAAGCTATGTTAGAGTCTATTAGCGAAGACTTAAAGCAATTATTCATCGTTTCTGAGTATAAACTTGGTGGTATGATGGATGAAGCGCCAGCAGATGCACCGAAGTATGAACATACAGCGGTTGTTGTTGCTCAAGCAACTGGTGAAACATGTGAACGTTGTTGGGTAGTTTCAGAAACAATTGGTAAAGATGCTGAACATGAAACATTATGTGAGCGTTGTGCAACAGTTGTTAAAGAAAACTATGTAAAATAATAAAAAACTGACTGCTATTCATGCAGTCAGTTTTTTTGTTGATGGCATATCAAAAAAACTTTTCAGACTCTTTCCTGTGAAGGAAAAATGTGTGTGAGGTAAGCAAATAAATTTCGGACACACTAACTGTACATTACAGCTAGGAGGAATGTACACGTGAATGAAATTTACATGGAAATAAAAGAAGAATTGCAATTGATGAGAAAAGAGTTGCAAGAGAGACTAGCTAAAGAAGTAATGCACAAATATGATGTCGAGTTCAGCCAAGAGCTTGGATATGAAATTAAGGAAGAGATAAAGAAAAAATTGCTATTACATGATATAAAAGAGGATTTAAAGGATGTAGAACGCGCATTATTTAAAATGGAAATAGACATGTACGGTATTTGTGAAGAGACGGGGAGATTAATTTCGACAAAGCAAATGAAGACAATGCCGACTGCTCGTACGATTCATGAATTCTTCTATGAAAAGGTAAATGTATGAATACGCACAACGATATTATATTACCTTTTTTTAATTTATTTTATTCTTCTATAAAGGTTCATTGTGAAAAGGTAGCAGCTATGCTAAAATTTTGAGGTACACTGTCTTTGTGGGGGAAATGAAAATGATATATTATGTAATAGCGTTATTCGTCATTGCTATCGATCAAATATCGAAGTGGTTAATTGTAAAGAACATGGAATTGGGTACGAGTATTCCGATTATCGACAATGTATTATACATAACATCACATCGAAATAGAGGCGCTGCTTGGGGTATTTTAGAAAATAAAATGTGGTTCTTCTACATTATTACAGTTGTTTTTGTAGTGTTTATCGTATTTTATATGAAAAAGTATGCGAAAACAGACAAGCTTCTAGGTATTTCGTTAGGTCTAATTTTGGGCGGGGCAATTGGTAACTTTATTGATCGTGTATTTAGACAAGAAGTAGTGGATTTCATTCACGTGTATATTTTCTCGTACAACTATCCAGTATTCAATATAGCTGATTCAGCATTATGTATTGGTGTTGTATTAATTATTATTCAAACATTATTAGAAGGCAAGAAAGCGAAGGAGTAATTGAATGAGTGAAGTAGTACAAGTAACAGTTGCAGCAGAGCAAAAAAACGAGCGAATTGATAAATTCGTTACAGGGATAAATAACGAATGGTCACGTTCACAAGTACAGCAATGGATTAAAGATGATGTTGTGACAGTGAACGGGAAAGCAGTAAAAGTGAATTATAAAGTAAAAGAAGAAGATGAAATTACAGTAACGATTCCTGAGCCAGAAGCGCTAGATATTCAACCAGAGGATTTAAATTTAGAAATTTATTATGAAGATGCAGATGTGCTTGTTGTAAATAAGCCACGTGGCATGGTTGTACATCCAGCACCAGGGCATACAAGTGGTACACTTGTAAACGGCCTTATGCACCATTGTACAGACTTATCAGGCATTAACGGTGTAATGCGTCCAGGTATCGTGCATCGTATTGATAAAGATACATCTGGACTATTAATGGTTGCTAAAAATGATATGGCACATGAATCGCTTGTAAATCAGCTTGTAGCCAAAACAGTAACGAGACGTTACAAAGCGATTGTACACGGTGTGATTCCGCATGATAAGGGAACTATCGATGCACCAATTGGTCGTGATAAGAAAGAGCGTCAAAGTATGACAGTTGATGAAAATGGTAAGAACGCTGTTACGCACTTCCAAGTGTTAGAACGTTTTAAAGACTTTACACTTGTAGAATGTCGCTTAGAAACGGGACGTACGCACCAAATTCGTGTTCATATGAAATATATTGGCTATCCACTTGCAGGAGATCCGAAGTATGGTCCGAAGAAAACATTAGATATGAATGGACAAGCACTTCATGCGGGTATTTTAGGCTTTGATCATCCTCGTACTGGTGAATATATTCAGTTTGAGGCACCGATTCCAGAAGTGTTTGAAGACGCATTAAATATTTTACGAAAATAGTATTGACAAATCATAAGAAAACTGAGATACTGACAACAGTTAAATAATGATCCTTTAACACAGCCCCGTGAGGTTGAGAAGGTAACGGTTTGAAATACTTAGGGTATGTTGTATCCTTTTTTCAAAAGTCCTCTCGCACACGCTGAGAGGACTTTTTTTATACCATTACTCTCACGCAAGAAAAAAAGCTTGGAGGTGTAGAGCATGCAAGAGAAAGCTGTCGTTTTAGATGACCAAATGATTCGCCGCGCTTTAACACGAATTAGTCATGAAATCGTGGAACGAAATAAAGGTGTCGATAATTGTGTTCTTGTCGGAATTAAAACTCGTGGAATTTTTATTGCACAACGTTTGGCAGAACGAATTGGTCAAATTGAAGGAAAAGAAATGGAAGTTGGAGAGTTAGACATTACGTTATATCGTGATGATTTAACACTACAATCCAAAAATAAAGAACCACTTGTAAAAGGTTCTGATATCCCTGTAGATATTACGAAGAAAAAAGTTATCCTCGTTGATGACGTATTATATACAGGAAGAACAGTTCGAGCAGCAATGGATGCTCTTATGGATTTAGGTAGACCATCTCAAATTCAATTGGCGGTTCTTGTTGATAGAGGTCATCGTGAATTACCAATTCGCGCTGATTATGTAGGAAAGAACATTCCAACATCAAGTGAAGAGCGTATCGAAGTTGATTTGCAAGAGACAGATCAACAAGATCGAGTAAGCATATACGATAAGTAAAGCCCTTTTAAATGTAGTCCTGTGAGGCTGCCAAAGGGTCTTGGCTTTCATATGTCAAATTTGGCATACGAAAGTATAGGACTCTTTGTGCACAGGCACAAAGAGTTTTTTTATTGCAAAGATTTAAACTGAAGGAGGATGTAACAATGGAACAAAAGCCAGTGTTAGACGTTAATGAAGTACCGAAACCGGGAAAATGGTTATTTTTAAGTATACAACATTTGTTCGCGATGTTTGGATCAACAGTGCTTGTTCCGTTTTTAACAGGATTGAATCCATCAGTAGCATTAATATCAAGTGGATTAGGAACGCTAGCGTTTCTTCTTATAACGAAAGGTCAAGTACCAACATATTTAGGATCATCATTCGCCTTTATCGCACCGATTATAACAGCGAAAACGGCAGGTGGGCCGGGAGCAGCAATGCTTGGTGGTTTGCTAGCAGGGCTTGTGTACATCTTAATCTCACTCGGAATTAAGAAATCAGGATCAGAGTGGATTATGAAACTACTACCACCAATCGTAGTTGGTCCAGTAGTAATGGTAATCGGTCTAGCTTTAGCACATACAGCAGTTAACATGGCGATGAACGGTGCGGATGGCAAATACAGCTTTACACATTTTTCAGTAGCATTAGTAACATTAGCAATTACAATCATTTGCTCGATATTCGGAAGAGGATTTTTCAGTATCATACCAGTGTTACTTGGCATTATCGGCGGATATATCTTCGCTTACTTCCAAGGGCTAGTAGACTTAAAGCCGGTAGCTGAGGCAAAATGGTTTGTTGTACCAGATTTCACAGTACCATTTGTAACATACACACCAGAGTTTTCATGGAAGATTGTACTCTTGATGGTACCAGTTGCACTAGTAACAATATCAGAACATATCGGACATCAAATTGTACTTGGAAATGTTATTAAAAGAGATTTAATTGAAAAACCAGGTTTACACCGTTCGATCTTCGGTGACGGAGTAGCAACATTAATTGCATCACTAATCGGTGGGCCACCGAATACAACGTATGGTGAAAACATCGGTGTGCTAGCAATTACGAGAGCATACAGTGTATACTTATTCATCGGTTCAGCAGTATTCGCAATCATGTTCGGATTTATCGGTAAGATTTCTGCACTGATTCATTCGATCCCAACACCAGTTATGGGCGGGGTATCAATCTTACTATTCGGTGTAATCGCATCAAGCGGATTACGCATGATGGTAGATGATAAAACAGATTTAAGTGACAAACGAAACTTAATGATTGCATCAGTAATACTAGTAATCGGTATTGGTGGAGCGGTACTTCACGTAGGGGATTCATTCCAAGTCGAAGGAATGGCGCTTGCAGCAATTGTAGGTGTACTGTTAAATCTACTACTACCAGAATCAAAACAAGAAAAACATACAAAACAATCTAAGCAGATTGCTTCATAAAAATAACCTTTTAATTCAGTCCTGTGAGACGGAAAAGGGTGGCTTCTTCCTTGCACCCTAGTCTTACATGACTAGGGTATTTTTATGCAAAGGTTGTTATAAAAATACAAAAGTGGTAACATAAAAATCAGAAAGATGAGGGATGACGATGAGCCATTTGTTAACGATGAGTGAATTATCGGAAGTAGAAATTTCAGAAATCCTAAAAGACGCAGAAGATTTTGCGAATGGAAAAGAGAGCAAAACGACAGAGCAAACTTTTGTTGCAAACTTGTTCTTTGAGAATAGTACGAGAACGAGATTTAGCTTTGAAGTTGCTGAGAAGAGATTAGGACTAGATGTTTTAAACTTTTCAGCTGATGCATCTAGCGTACAAAAAGGAGAAACTTTATACGATACGATAAGAACACTAGAATCAATCGGAACAAAAGCAGTGGTCATCCGCCATGAGCAAGATCGCTACTTCGATGAACTAAAAGATCAGGTGAATATCCCGATCTTAAACGCTGGAGATGGATGTGGAAACCACCCAACGCAGTGCCTACTCGACCTTCTTACAATTAAACAAGAGTTTGGAAGATTTGAAGGTTTGAAGATTGCAATAGTAGGAGATGTTCGTCATAGCCGAGTAGCACGTTCTAATGCAGAAGCATTAACGAAGCTTGGTGCAACAATTTACTTTGCAAGTCCAGAAGAGTGGAAAGGTGAAGACAACACATTTGGAACATACAAACCATTAGATGAACTTGTTCCAGAAGTGGATGTAATGATGTTACTCCGTGTACAACATGAGCGTCATGATCATTATGAAACAGACATTATGAAAGAATATCATGAGAAACACGGATTAACAGTAGAAAGAGAAAAGCGTATGAAAGAAGGAAGCATTATTATGCATCCAGCTCCTGTAAACCGTGATGTTGAAATTGCAAGTGAACTTGTTGAGTGTGAGCGTTCACGCATATTTAAACAAATGGAAAATGGAGTTTACGTAAGAATGGCTGTACTAAAACGCGCCTTACCAAATGTATTAGGAGGAATGAAACATGAATTACTTGTTTAAAAATGGTCGTTATATGAATGAAGAAGGAAAAATTGTAGCAACAGATCTTCTCGTACAAGACGGTAAAATCGCTAAGGTAGCAGAAAATATTACGGCAGATAATGCTGAAGTAATCGATGTGAACGGAAAGTTAATCGCACCTGGATTAGTAGATGTACACGTACATCTTCGTGAACCAGGTGGTGAACATAAAGAAACAATTGAAACAGGTACACTAGCAGCGGCAAAAGGTGGATTCACTACAATTTGTGCAATGCCAAATACACGTCCAGTACCAGATTGCAGAGAACATATGGAAGACTTGCAAAATCGTATTAGAGAAAAAGCACATGTCAACGTACTACCATACGGAGCAATTACAGTACGTCAAGCTGGTTCTGAAATGACAGATTTCGAAACATTAAAAGAACTTGGAGCATTTGCTTTCACAGATGACGGCGTAGGCGTACAAGATGCGAGCATGATGTTAGCGGCTATGAAACGTGCAGCAAAATTAGATATGGCAGTAGTTGCGCACTGTGAAGAGAATACGCTTATTAATAAAGGTTGTGTACATGAAGGGAAGTTTTCTGAGAAACACGGATTAAACGGTATCCCATCAGTATGTGAATCTGTACATATTGCAAGGGATATATTGCTTGCGGAAGCAGCAGATTGTCACTATCACGTATGTCACGTAAGTACGAAAGGTTCAGTACGTGTAATCCGTGATGCGAAACGCGCTGGAATTAAAGTAACAGCAGAAGTAACACCACATCACCTAGTGTTATGTGAAGATGATATTCCATCAGCTGATCCTAATTTTAAAATGAACCCACCGCTTCGTGGAAAAGAAGACCATGCAGCATTAATTGAAGGTTTATTAGATGGAACGATCGATATGATCGCAACTGACCATGCACCGCATACAGCGGAAGAGAAAGCACAAGGAATTGAAAGAGCACCATTCGGAATTACTGGTTTTGAAACAGCATTCCCGCTTCTATACACAAACCTTGTGAAAAAAGGAGTTATTACGCTAGAACAATTAATTCAATATTTAACAGAAAAGCCAGCTGATACATTCGGCTTAGAAGCAGGTCGCCTGAAAGAAGGTAGAACAGCTGATATTACAATCATTGATTTAAAACAAGAAGAAGAGATTGATCCAACAACATTCTTATCAAAAGGAAAAAATACACCATTCGCAGGTTGGAAATGCCAAGGATGGCCGGTAATGACAATCGTTGGTGGTAAGATCGCATGGCAAAAGGAGAGTGCATTAGTATGAAAAGACAACTTATCTTAGAAGATGGAACAGTATTAATTGGAAAAGGTTTCGGAGGAGAAATCGAAAAGTCAGGTGAGGTTGTATTTACAACAGGAATGACTGGATATCAAGAAACATTATCTGATCCATCATATTGCGGTCAAATCGTAACATTCACGTACCCATTAATCGGAAACTACGGCATTAACCGTGACGATTTCGAATCGATTCACCCATCTGTAAATGGTTTAATCGTAAACGAAATTTGTGATCATCCATCAAACTTCCGTAATGAAATTTCGTTAAATGATTACTTAAAAGAAAGAAACATCCCGGGATTAGCAGGAATTGATACGAGAAAATTAACGAGAAAAATTCGTCAATACGGTACATTACGCGGACGCCTTTGTAACATGGATGCAGATGTAGAATACATCGTGAGCCAATTAAAAGCGACAGTATTTACAGATCACGTGAAACGCGTATCAACGAAAGATCCATACCCAAGTCCAGGACGCGGACACCGAGTTGTACTTGTAGACTTCGGAATGAAACATGGTATTTTACGAGAATTAAATAAGCGTGACTGTGATGTAATTGTAGTTCCTTACAACACAACAGCAGAAGAAATTTTACGCCTTAGCCCAGATGGAATTATGTTAAGTAACGGACCTGGGGATCCAAAAGATGTACCAGAAGCAATTGAAATGTTAAAAGACATTATCGGTAAAGTTCCTTTATTCGGAATTTGCCTAGGACATCAATTGTTCGCTCTAGCATCTGGTGCAAATACAAGTAAGTTGAAATTCGGTCACCGTGGTTTAAACCATCCAGTAAAAAATCTTGCAACTGGAAAAGTAGCAATTACATCTCAAAACCATGGTTACGCAGTAGAAGAAGAATCAGTTGAAAATACAGAGCTTGAAATTACACATGTTGCTTTAAATGATGGAACAGTAGAAGGTCTTCGTCATAAGAAGTTCCCAGCATTTACAGTACAATACCATCCAGAAGCTTCAGCAGGACCTGAAGATGCAAATGATTTATTCGAAGATTTCTTAGCAATGATTGAAAACTTCAAGAAAGAAGGGGAAGAGTTATGCCAAAACGCCTAGACATTAACACAATTTTAGTAATCGGATCAGGACCAATTGTAATTGGGCAAGCAGCGGAGTTTGACTACTCTGGTACACAAGCTTGTCAATCTCTAAGAGAAGAAGGTTACAAAGTAATCCTTGTTAACTCTAACCCAGCAACAATTATGACAGATACTGCAACAGCAGATAAAGTATATATCGAACCATTAACATTAGAATTCGTAAGCCGTATTATTCGTAAAGAACGTCCAGATGCAATCTTACCAACATTAGGTGGTCAAACAGGGTTAAATATGGCTGTTGAACTTGCGAAATCAGGCATACTTGAAGAATGCGGAGTTGAAATTTTAGGAACCAAATTATCAGCCATCGAGCAAGCGGAGGATCGCGATTTATTCCGTACATTAATGCAGGATTTAAATGAACCAATTCCATCTAGTACGATCATTCATACGCTGGAAGAAGCACATGAATTTGTAAAAGAAATTGGTTATCCAGTTATTGTTCGCCCAGCATTTACAATGGGAGGAACAGGTGGCGGAATTTGTAGTAATGAAGAAGAACTAATTGAAATCGTATCCGGTGGATTAAAACATAGTCCAGTAACACAATGTTTATTAGAAAAGAGCATTGCTGGTTGTAAGGAAATTGAATATGAAGTAATGCGTGATTCGAATGATAACGCGATTGTAGTATGTAACATGGAAAACATCGATCCAGTTGGGGTTCACACAGGTGATTCTATCGTAGTAGCACCAAGCCAAACATTAAGCGACCGTGAATATCAAATGTTACGAAACACTTCATTACGAATTATTCGTGCATTAGGAATTGAAGGTGGATGTAACGTTCAGCTTGCACTAGATCCACATAGCTTCCAATACTATGTAATCGAAGTAAACCCACGTGTAAGTCGTTCATCTGCACTAGCATCTAAAGCGACTGGATATCCAATTGCAAAATTAGCAGCGAAAATTGCAGTCGGCTTAACATTAGATGAAATCATAAACCCAGTAACACAAAAAACTTACGCTTGCTTCGAGCCAGCATTAGACTATGTTGTTTCAAAAATTCCACGCTGGCCATTTGATAAGTTTGAATCAGCAAACAGAACACTTGGTACACAAATGAAGGCAACTGGTGAAGTTATGTCAATCGGACGTAACTTAGAGCAATCATTATTAAAAGCGGTTCGTTCTTTAGAGCTTGGCATTTATCACTTAGAATTAGACCACTTAAAAGAACTTGATAAAGAAACAATGAAAAAACGCATTATTAAAGCAGACGATGAGCGACTGTTTATTGTAGCAGAAGCAATTCGTCAAGGTGTAACGAAAGAAGAAATCAACGAATGGTGTGAAATGGACTTCTTCTTCTTACAAAAAATTGAAAACATCGTAAATATGGAACGCGAAGTAAAAGCGAATGTAGGAAATATGGAAGTACTACAAGCTGCGAAAGAAATGGGCTTCAGTGATCACTACATTGCAGCTGCTTGGAACAAAACGGAGCGTGAAATTTACGATATGCGTAAAGAAAGCAATATAACTCCTGTTTATAAAATGGTAGATACTTGTGCGGCAGAGTTTGAATCTGCAACACCATACTACTACAGCACATATGGTGATGAGAATGAATCGGTGATAACAGATCGTAAGAGTGTTGTTGTACTAGGGTCTGGTCCAATCCGTATCGGTCAAGGGGTTGAGTTTGACTATGCAACAGTTCACTCTGTATGGGCAATTAAAGAAGCTGGATATGAGGCAATCATTGTTAATAACAATCCAGAAACAGTTTCAACAGACTTCAGTATTTCTGACAAATTATACTTTGAACCATTAACAATCGAAGATGTAATGCACATCATTGATTTAGAAAAACCAGAAGGCGTTATTGTTCAGTTCGGTGGACAAACGGCAATTAACTTAGCGGCGAAATTAGAGGCTCACGGTGTGAAAATCTTAGGAACATCACTTGAAGACTTAGACCGTGCAGAAGATCGTGATAAATTTGAAGCTGCTTTAACAAAACTTGGTATCCCGCAACCAGTTGGTAAAACAGCAACGACTGTAGAACAAGCGGTAGCAATCGCAGAAGAAATTGGTTATCCAGTATTAGTAAGACCATCTTACGTACTAGGTGGACGTGCGATGGAAATCGTATATCGTCAAGAAGAACTGCTGCACTACATGAAAAATGCAGTTAAAGTTCATGCAGATCACCCAGTATTAATCGACCGTTACATGGTTGGTAAAGAAATTGAAGTAGATGCAATTTCAGATGGTGAGAATGTATTCATTCCAGGTATTATGGAACATATTGAACGCGCTGGAGTTCACTCTGGTGACTCAATTGGAGTATATCCACCACAAAGTTTATCTGAAAAACTAAAAGAACAAATCATTGAACATACAATTGCACTTGGAAAAGGATTAAACATTGTTGGATTACTAAATATCCAGTTTGTAGTATTCAAAGATCAAGTGTACGTAATTGAAGTAAACCCACGTGCAAGCCGTACAGTACCGTTCTTAAGTAAAATTACAGGCGTACCGATGGCGAATGTTGCAACGAAAGTTATTTTAGGGCAAGACCTAGTAGAGCAAGGATACGGAACGGGCTATCACCCAGAAGAGAAAGAAGTATATGTAAAAGCTCCGGTATTCTCATTCGCGAAACTACGTTCAGTTGATACAACATTAGGACCTGAAATGAAATCAACAGGGGAAGTAATGGGTAAAGACTTAACGCTTGAAAAAGCATTATATAAAGGATTAGTTGCTTCAGGAATTAACATCCCAACGCACGGATCAGTAATCATTACTGTAGCGGATAAAGATAAAGAAGAGGCGATGGAAATTGCAAAACGTTTCCACGAAATCGGCTATAACTTATTAGCAACAGCTGGAACAGCACAATCATTAGAAGAGCAAAATATCCCAGTACAAGTTGTAAACAAAATTGATTCTGAAGACTACAACTTACTAGATATTATCCGTCAAGGAAAAGCACAGTTTGTAATTAACACATTAACAAAGGGTAAACAACCAGCGCGTGATGGTTTCCGCATTCGCCGTGAATCAGTAGAAAATGGTGTGGCTTGCTTAACATCACTTGATACAACAAGAGCAATCTTACGAGTATTAGAATCTATGACATTCTCAGCTCATTCAATGAAAGAAATTACGCAAACAAAGCGTCACGAGGTGGTACATGCATGATGCAAAAGCAAAATATGATCGTCGTTAATCAAAAAGAAATCGCAAAAAACATTTACGAGTTAGTGCTTCAAGGAACTTTAGTACAGCAAATGAACGAACCAGGGCAGTTTGTACACATTAAGGTAGCAGAGGGCATTGCGCCCCTTCTGCGCCGCCCGATTAGTATTTGTAATGTAGATCAAGAGAAGAACGAATTTACAATGCTATATCGTGCGGAAGGACAAGGGACAAAAACATTAGCAACTAGAAAACAAGGTGAAATGGTAGACGTACTAGGACCACTAGGACACGGTTTTCCTGTAGAAGAAGCAGAAGCTGGTCAAACAGCTTTACTAGTAGGCGGGGGGATTGGTGTACCACCACTTTATGAACTATCACAGCGCCTCGTTGCAAAAGGTGTACGTGTAATTCACATCTTAGGTTTTCAAACGAAAGATGTAGTTTTCTATGAAGAAAAATTTGCAGAACTTGGTGATACGTACGTTGCGACAGTAGATGGTACACACGGTACAAAAGGATTTGTCACAGATGTAATTGATAATTACGGAATTGACTTTGATATTCTTTATTCATGTGGTCCGTTAGCGATGCTTCGTGCATTAGAAGGACGTTACAAAGAGAAAAAAGCCTATATTTCATTAGAAGAACGTATGGGCTGCGGTGTTGGAGCTTGTTTCGCATGTGTATGCCACTTACAAGAAGATCCAAGTGGACATTCTTACAAGAAGGTGTGTAGCGACGGACCAGTATTTCCAATCGGGGAGGTTGTACTATGAACAGATTGCAAGTTGAATTACCAGGATTATCATTAAAAAATCCAATTATACCGGCATCTGGATGCTTTGGATTTGGTCGTGAATATGCACAGTTTTACGATTTAAGTGTACTAGGATCAATCATGATTAAAGCGACGACAGAACAACCACGCTATGGAAATCCAACACCTCGTGTTGCTGAAACACCGGGCGGCATGTTAAATGCGATCGGACTTCAAAACCCAGGGTTAGAAAAAGTAATGAATTCTGAATTACCATGGTTAGAACAATTTGACCTTCCAATCATTGCGAACGTTGCAGGCTCACAAGCTGAGGATTACGTAGCGGTTGCAAAGGAAATTTCTAAAGCGCCTAATGTCCATGCACTAGAATTAAATATTTCTTGTCCGAACGTAAAAACAGGTGGTATCGCCTTTGGTACAAATCCTGAAATTGCTGCTGATTTAACGAAGCGAGTAAAAGAGGTTTCTGAAGTACCTGTATACGTGAAGTTGTCACCGAACGTGGCAAACATAGTGGAAATTGCAAAAGCGATTGAAAATGCAGGTGCAGATGGTTTAACGATGATTAATACATTGCTTGGTATGCGTTTAGATTTAAAAACAGCTAAACCAATTTTAGCAAACCGTACAGGCGGATTATCAGGTCCTGCGATTAAGCCAGTAGCAATTCGTATGGTACATGAAGTAAGCCAAGCGGTTAACATTCCAATTATCGGAATGGGTGGTATTGAAACAGCGGAAGATGTAATTGAATTCTTCTACGCTGGCGCAAGCGCAGTTGCAGTAGGTACAGCGAACTTTATCGATCCGTTCGTATGTCCGACAATTATTGAAGAGTTACCAGCATTACTAGATGAATTAGGATTTGATCACATTTCGGAATGTCAAGGAAGGAGCTGGAAGCAAACATGTCACAGTCGTTAATCGTTGCACTAGATTTTCCAGGGAAACAAGATGTAGAACAATTCTTGCGCCACTTTGAAGGGGAAGAGTTATTTGTCAAAGTTGGTATGGAGTTATTTTACAAAGAAGGCCCTGCAATTATTACGTACTTAAAAGAAAAAGGACATAAGATTTTTCTAGATTTAAAACTTCATGATATTCCGAATACAGTAAAAAGCGCTATGCGTAGCCTAGCTAGTCTAGATGTTGATATGGTAAATGTTCATGCTGCTGGGGGAAGCAGCATGATGAAAGCTGCGATTGAGGGATTAGAGGAAGGTAAGCAAGAAGGAAAAGAGAGACCGATTTGCATTGCAGTTACACAACTAACAAGCACTTCGGAAGCTATGATGAAAAAAGAGATCGGCATTGAGAAGACGTTAGAAGAAGCGGTTGCTCATTATGCAAAACTAACGAAAGAAAGTGGACTTGATGGCGTTGTTTGCTCAACGCTTGAAGTTCCAAAATTACGTGAAGTATGCGGAAATGAATTTGTAACAGTAACACCGGGGATTCGTCTTGCAAGCGATGATGTAAATGACCAGGTGCGCGTAGCAACACCGAAACGTGCGAGGGAACTTGGCTCAAGCTACATCGTAGTTGGACGTAGTATTACAAAAGCAGAAAATCCGCTTGAAGCGTATAAAACAGTAAAACAACAGTGGGAAGGTGTAACAGTATGAAAAAAGAAATCGCATCGCATTTATTAGAAATTGGAGCAGTATTTTTACAACCGAATGATCCATTCACATGGTCTTCAGGTATGAAATCACCAATTTATTGTGATAACCGTTTAACTTTATCTTATCCAAAAGTACGTCAAGCGATTGCAGCTGGATTAGAAGAGTTAATTAAAGAGCACTTCCCAACTGTAGAAGTTATTGCAGGAACAGCAACTGCTGGTATTGCGCACGCTGCATGGGTAAGCGATCGTATGGATTTACCAATGTGCTACGTACGTAGTAAAGCAAAAGGCCACGGTAAAGGGAATCAAATTGAAGGAAAAGCTGAAAAAGGTCAAAAAGTTGTAGTAGTAGAAGACTTAATTTCAACTGGCGGAAGTGCAATTACATGTGTAGAAGCACTTCGCGAAGCTGGCTGTGAAGTATTAGGAATCGTATCAATCTTCACATACGAGCTAGAAGCAGGAAAAGAAAAGCTAGAAGCAGCTAACGTAGCATCATATTCTTTAAGTGATTACAGTGCATTAACTGAAGTTGCAGCAGAAAAAGGTATGATCGGACAAGCTGAAACGAAAAAATTACAAGAGTGGCGTAAAAATCCAGCTAACGAAGCTTGGATCACAGCGTAACATGAAAAAAACGACCGCGGGGGAACGCGGTCGTTTTTTATATTATTGTTAAAACTTCATGTAAAGAACAGATAGTAGGAATATCGTACTTGAGTTGTGAGTTATCTCGATTTAACCATATCCCTTGCATCCCAGCTGCTGTACTACTAATCGCATCAGTCTCTAATCGATCGCCAATATAATAGCAATCTTTCATTTCAAGGTTCGATTGTAATACGGTTCTGTGAAAAATTTCAGGATCTGGTTTCGATATACCAAGTTCACTAGAAGTAAATATATATTTGAAATGTTTTAAAATGTTTAGGGCAGTTAATTTTTCGACTTGTTGTTCATAGTCACCATTACTAATGATACCTAATGAGTGACCGCCTTGCTGCAAGTTCTGTAATGTATAGTGTACATCTTCAAACGCGGTCCAGTTGTTCTTATATAGTTCTATATATTGATTGAATCTATGCTGAGATTCTTTGGGTGATAGGTTTACTCCATATGTTTTAAATAAATGATACATTCGCATTACTTGTTGTTCTTGAAAAGATAATTCCCTGGATAAAAATTTTTTGAAATATTCTTCTGATAATTCATGCCAGACTTTCGTTGCCTCTAATTCATTGCCTGAAAAAATAGTATTATATATTTGAAAAAAATCTATAATACCATTTCTTTCAGCAGCCTCATAATCAAGTAAAGTTCCATCAATATCAAAGAAAATCATATTGCTGTCTCCTTGTTAACAACTATTTAGCGTTTTCAGCAACCTCATATCCTTTCACAAACAATAGCGTCATTTAAGAAACGATAAACGAGAAGATGCTGTACATGCCAACCCAAAAGAAAAATTTTGGAGTAAAGGCGATAACACCTATTATTAAAAAACTAGCAAACGTTACAATCGGCATTACGTAATACGTTTTCGTTTTGCGTGTTCCAATAACAGATACGATAAAGATAAATAATGGACAAATTAATAAGACGAAAATCAATTCATTCATAGGTATGTCCCCTTTTCTAATTGCAGTAATCTGTTTCTCGTAAACGTTTTGAAATAATTACTCTCCTAATATAATTTCGCTAAGTAATAACGAATCCCTCTTGAAAACTGACAATTCATGATGAATTTTACAAGCAAAAAACGTAAGCAAGAGAACACTTGGTTACGTTATAGGATAAACATCGCAACGATTGTGGTGACAATTAAATCGATAACAACCGGTAAAAAGTTTCGGCGTGCAAGTTCAAATGGATCGACTTTACAAATCGCAGCAGCAGGAATAAGTGCCCAAGGAATTAACGTCCCGCCCCCGGTCCATATAGCTGCAATTTGCCCGAGTGCTGTTAATGTAGCTGTGCCATGGCCAAGTGCTGTTCCAAAAAGATTGGCAATGGAACCAGCAAGTGATATACCTGAAAAACCTGATCCATCTAAGCCGGTAATGACACCCACGATGGTTAATGTCCCTGCCGATACATATTGATTTAAAGGAACAGTTTGAGATAAAGCGATGCCTAAGTCGTTAATGATTCCGTGTGAACCTTTCGGTAAATAGTCTCCGATAATTTTCACAAAGCCACTATCTCCTAAATAAAAGAGTGCAGCGATAGGAATAACTGGTCCGAAAATTTTAAAGCCAAATTGGAGCCCTTCTATGAAATAATCGGTCGTTTTATTCAGTCCATTACCTTTGTAGGCGATGAGAGAAATGATGATAATCATAATAACAGTTGTTCCGCCGATAAGTGCAGTTGCGTCGCTTCCTTGTAGTTGAAATTGAATCATGCAAAGGATATCAATGATATATACGATAGGGATACAAATAGCGAGCCATTTCTTTGTGCGAGGAGATAATGAAGTGAGCGTTTTAGAAGACTCAGTTGATAGAATAGATTCTTGTATAGCTAAGCCTGTATGAAACTCTTTTCGTAAGAAGAAAAAAGCGACGGAAGTTGTCACAACGCCCATAACGATAACGAGTGGAACACTTGCAGATACGACGCTGGAAACAGGGAGACCAGCAGCGTCTGCGGTTAATTTTGGTGCGCCTTGTATAACGAAGTCGCCGGATAAAGCAATCCCATGACCGAATAAGTTCATAGCAATTGCTACTCCAATTGGGGGGAGACCGACGCGTACAGCAACCGGTAATAAAATAGCTCCCATTAAGGCGACAGCGGGAGAAGGCCAAAAGAAGAAAGAAATTGTCATCATCAAAAGGCCAATAATCCAGTAGGCGAGGGTAGGGGTACGGATCATCTTTGTAAATGGTGAAATCATTGTATCATTTATACCGGTATGAACGAGTAAATTGCTCATGGATACAATAATAGAAATGATTAATATAGTTGGTAATAGCTCAGTAATGGCGTAAATAAAACTTTGAAAAATGCCGCTAACGGCAAGAGGGATAGAACTTGTAGCAGTTAATGCTAATAAAAAGATAAAAACGATACAAATAATTGTAGTATCTTTCCGGAGAATAAAAAAGGTAATAATAGTGAGTAAACAAATAACATAGAGAGCGTGTAATAGCGTTAATTCAACGCCCATAACATTCACATCCTTAGGCAATCGTGTAGTTTATTGTATGAAAGTAGGGAAAGTATGTGAGTATAAGAAACAGAAAAAAAGGTAAAATTTCATGTACTGAAATGGTAAGGATAAAAAATGGATGTTACAATACAATTAATCCTAAAAATGGAATTCGAGGAGGGCTTATGCACAAAAAAATTGGATTTTTGGGATTTATCATATCTTGTAGTCTATTAATCATTTTAAAGCTATTTACAAACAATGAATGGATAAGTATTATACCTGTTTTCGGGTTTGTATTTATACTTTTATATAACTGGGATGGTATGAAACAATACAGTAAAAAGTATCGGAATTATGATAGGTATCATCGTTGTTTGCTCATTGTTCGCAGGGGTTATTTAAATAGAGGGTCAGAAACAAATGGAGAAAATGTCTATTTTTCAAGAATGGATGTCTTCTGCAAACGGTCTTTATCTTGTAATTATAGTTGTTATTTTTCTAAGAATTGTTATAAGTATAGCAAGTTACATATTAAAGGAGAAGTAGAATGGGGGAGTACGAATGAGAGAAAAAATAGGATATTATGGTGTGCTAGTTTGTTTACTATTATCAATTATTTCAGGACAATTTCTTAACAGTGAATGGGTACCAGTTATATTATGTATAGGAGTATTGATTTTTGCTCCTATGTATCGCTGGAATGAATGGAAAGCATATAGTCGAAAAAAGAAAATGGTTTTCAGCATCGAATTTGTCATTATAATCAGCACAATTCCGTTTTTGTTATGGAAAGGAAATGAGATAATAGATGGAATTGTAATGTTTCAAGGGTGGTTGTTTATTGCGAAAATGCTATATTTAATATGCATTTTAATGTTGGTAGTGGTAGTCACTAAAATAGTAAACGGAAAGCTATTCGTTAATGAATAAAAGAAAATGCCACTTTATTCGGTGGCATTTCCTCATTTTACTGCATGAGCTTTTTGCATCTTTTTAATTAAACGAATTTGTCCACGATGATTGATTTCATCTTCAAAAACGTGAAACCACTTAAAATAGTTATTTGCTGGTTTGTCATACCAAAAGTCTGTCGTTTTAAATAACCATTCATCAGGTAACGATTGAAAAGTCTCGATTGTTTTGGAACGTACTTCTTGTAATGTATTTATGTAAAATTCTATAGCGTTTCCTTTTATTTTCTCACGCCCAAGATCGCCTAATTCAATGTCAGGTAACCAGCGTTCTAATTCAGCCTCCGTTGGTTCACGGTCTTCAAAAGTATGAATCTGGTAGTAAAATTCAATAGCAGCCATATGATACAATAACATGCCAATTGAATTTGCTTCCTTATCATATAAATAATCAAGTTCTTCAATTGTTAAACTTTCCACTGCTTGCATTGTTGTATAGCGAGCGTAATTCATCATGGAAACAAGCTTTGAAAATTCTACATGTAAACCCTCCAATTTATCAATTACAAAATTCAATTAAAATTCCCCCTCTTTAAATGAATACTCCAGAGAAGGAATTCTATGTGCAAAAAAAGTTTTGTTTAAACCTTCATAATATTAACAAGGGATTATAATTAGTTCTCTATTTGATTTTGTAATAACGTCATAACCATCTTTGGTGATGACAATATCATCTTCGATTCTACAACCGCCCCAGTTCGGTATGTAAATGCCCGGCTCAACTGTAACAACCATACCTTCTTGTAAAGTTGCCTTGCTTTCTTGGGATAGGCGAAGTGGTTCATGTATTTCTAACCCAAGACCGTGCCCGGTAGAGTGGCCAAAGTATTGACCGTATCCATGTTCTGTAATGTAATTCCTCGTTATATCATCGATACTTTTCGCAGTTTCTCCAGGCTTAATTGCTTCAGTCCCACGCTTTAACGCTTCTCGTACAACATTGTATATTTTTTGGAATTCTTCCGATGGTTCCCCGATTGCTACGGTACGTGTTATATCGGAACAATATCCGTCGTAAAGTGCACCGAAGTCTAATGTAACGATATCGCCTCGTTCGATTATTTTATTTGATGCAACTCCATGGGGAAGTGAAGAACGAACGCCTGAGGCTACAATGATTTGGAATGAAGAAGATGTAGCCCCTTTTTTTCGCATGAAAAATTCTAACTCATCTCGAACGTCAGTCTCGCTTATTCCAGGCTTTAGAAATGTAACAATATGGTGAAATGCTTCGTCAGCGATTGTAGCTGCGATTTTCATTGTTTCTATTTCAGATGTGTCTTTAATAAGTCGAATATCTTCAATGATCTCACACACTGGAACCATTTCTGTATGTATATATTTTTGTAGTTTCTTAAATTGTTGCAAAGTCATATTATTGTCTTCTATACCAAGTTTTTGAATGTTTAATTTTGATACTTGATTTGCAACTTCTTCTTCTAAATTTCCTTTATGCATAATAATTTCTGCTGCTTTTATTTCCGTTTTTGCTTGATCTACGTAACGGAAATCAGTAATGAAAATAGCTTTATGCGCAGCGATTAAGACAACGCCTGCGCTACCTGTAAAGTTTGTTGCGTATTGACGGTTTTCTTTTTTTGTAATAAGTAACCCGTCGATTCCGTAATTATGTAGTTGTTTTTGGATGTTAGTTATTCTTACATTCATTTTAATTCCTCCTTTTTACATTAATAAAGCAAGAATTGTGCCAGTATATTTATTTAGAATAAAAGAGAAGAGGGTAGCTGTGTGTCAAAAAAACTAGACGAATGTAAAATAAATATATATAAAATTTTTACAGTAAGTTTTTATGTGACTGAACAATAATATAAACTCGCAAACGAAAATCTTTTTAATTTAAATATTATATTTTTTGTATAAATAAATTAAGTTAATTGGTATAATAAGGGATTGTTACGTTTTTTATAGGTAAAGAGATGTAACGAAAAAAACTGGGTTAAGGAATGTGAGTGTATGAAGAAATTAAGTAAAGTAATGTCATTTTGTTTGACCGCTAGTATGCTTGTTATAACGGGGTGTGAAACAAGCGAACACAAAGTTCAAGTAAATGAAACGATTGAACAGCTTGATGAAGCGCCAGAAGTGACAGAAAAAGAAGCGAAAAAGATTGTAAGAAAGAGTGTAGATGGAATAGCAAATGCGTTTAGTGAGATGGAAAAAGAAAATGGATGGAGCCGAAATAATCCTGGGGATTTAGAGACAGCTAAAAAAGGAGTTAAAGGATTGGTTTCAGAAAAGTTTGTAGAGAATCAGCTTCCTGAATTGCTTGCTAACTTTAATAGATCGAGAGAGACTGATATGTTACCATTCCCAAATTATTTTCAAACTGAAATAAGATTTTCTTCTTCACAAGATAAAGAAAATTTAACGGTACATACATTAAGTTTAGAAGATGAAATAGGTCATGCGGCCCAAGATTGGGAATTTCATTTGGTGTATAAAGAAGGGGAATGGTTAATGGATAAATGGTCATTCGTTTTTCCTGAAGATTTAAAACTTACAAAAGAAGAAGCAAATAGAATTTTAAAAATGCCAGACGATAAGAATGTGTCATTTGTAAGTGAAGAAAATAGTGGCGATAAGAAATACATATTCAAAGATAGTAACGGATTAATTACTGTAAATGCGAAAACATCTCTTATTTCATACAATGTAGATAAAAATAGGTATGAAAAGGTAACGAAAGAAAGAAATATTCAAGAAACAGAACAAGTACAGAGAAAGGATTCGAGTGCGTATACAGGCTCAAAAGAAGAGAAACAATCGCAAAAAGAATCTTCTTCAAAGATAGATAGAGCAAATGTTTTAAGTGAATTAGCTGCTATAGATAAACAAGAAAAACATACGAATGCTATGTCAACCAATGATATAGTAAATGAAATAGAAGGAAATTATGAACTGTGGGATAATAAACTAAATGAAATTTACAGTACATTAAAAAGTACGATGTCACCTGATGCGTTTCAGTCGTTAAAAACGAAACAAATTGCGTGGGTTAAAGAAAAAGAAAGTAAAGTTAAAGCAATTGGTACTGATACAAATAACGGAACGATGAGGCGTATAGAAGCTTCGGAAGAGAAATATAAGATGACAAAAGCAAGATGTTATGAATTAGTAAATGGGTATATGAACTAGTGTGAACGAATATAAAAAATGCGTTGCTTATAAGCAACGCATTTTTGTATTTACGCTTTTAATTTCATTACAATATCAGCATCTGGTGTTACATATACGGTTTGCTGATTGTCGTACGTAACAAAACCAAGTTTTGCACCACTCGGTTTTTTCACATGGCGTATTTTAGTGAAATCAACAGGTACAGAGCTAGACTCTTTCGCTTTACTGTAATAAGCGGCAATTTTGGCAGCTTCTAGTAAAGTTTCTTCAGCAGGCTCTAAAGAACGAATGACAACGTGAGAGCCAGGTATGTCTTTCGTATGTAACCAAATCTCATCACGGCGGGCAAACTTCGTTGTTAAATAATCATTTTGTTTATTGTTTTTACCAACGAAAATCTCTGTGCCATCACTTGCTAAATATTTATCTAATACTGGCTTAGTAGGCTTTTTCTTTGCGTTTTTCGTTTTGCGATTGCGCACATAACCTTCTTCAGCTAATTCCTCACGAATTTCTTCAATATCTTTTGAAGAAGCAGCTTCCATTTGTTGAAGTAAGCTATCAAAATAAAGAATTTCTTCATTGGTTTTTTCAATTTGTTCTTCTACAACAACAACTGAATTTTTTGCTTTTTGATACTTTTGGAAATAGCGTTGTGCATTTTCAGATGGTGTTTTTAAAGGATCTAATGTGATTTTTACAGTTCCGCCATTTTCATCGTAATAATTAACGACCTCAATATCTTTATCGCCTTTTTTCAAAGCGTACATATTAGCTGTAAGTAGCTCTCCAAATAGTTGATATTTATCTGCTTTTCCAGCATCTTGCAGTGTTTTTTCGAGTTTAATGAGTTTTTTCTCGTTTTTATTTTTTTCATTTTGCATAAAACGTTCTAAATCATGGGCTTGTTGTTTTACACGATCGCGCTCTGCTTTTCCGAAAAAGAAACGATCAAGCAATTCACTAACAGATGAGAACGTCTTATCTTCTCCTTGCAAGTGTGCAAGAGGGAAAAGATAAAAGAATTCTTTCCCATTTGAAGTAGTCATGGCTGGTGAATATGTATGAGTTAATAATGGTTTTTGTATGGAGAAAAATGCATCCGCTAATGCTTTTTCATTTACCATACCAGCTTTTTTCACTACTTCTTTTGCGAATAACGGGGATATTCCCGTAAAGGTGCCGACAAGCTGTTTATCCATGTTTCCAGATAGAAAGTCTAGTGGTCTAATAAATTCATCATTTGTTTCAATCTGAAGTGGGTTAATTTTATGTTGTGCTGGTGGTGCAATATATTCAGCTCCAGCGTATACAGTACGATGGCGGTTTACCGCTAAAGATATGTGTTTTAAGCTATCTAAAATAACGTTTGTTTTCGTATCTACTAAGATAATGTTACTATGTCGGCCCATTATTTCGATTACTAATGTTTTTAATGATTCGTCTCCAATTTCATTCCGACTGCGAACTGTAATTTGAATAATACGTTCTAAGTTAATTTGTTCAATTTTTTCAATAAACCCACCTTCTAAATGTTTACGAAGAAGCATACAAAACATTGGCGGTATTGCTGGTGAATCGTAGTTTTGATTCGTTAAGTGCAGACGCGCATATGTAGGGTGAGACGAAAGAATTAGTTTTTGGTTCTTTCCGTTTGCTCGAATATGTAATAAAATCTCATACTTTGAAGGTTGATATATTTTGGAAATTCTTCCTGTGTAAAGAGAATTTCCAATTTCATGTGTAATTGCTCTTGTAAATAATCCATCGAATGCCATAAATGAACACTCCTTTCTAACTAAAAGTTAATTATAGCATTTTTTTGGACGAGGCTGAATAAGCTTTCAATAGAGTATGTCTGGAATCAGGAGGTCGATGGCAGGATGAACTGGTATGGAATGCGGGCACATGAAGTGGAAGAAAGAACGAATACGAATGTAAAGGTTGGACTTACAGAGAAAGAAGCAGAAGGGCGCGTAAAGAAATTTGGTACTAATGAATTAGAAGAAGCAAAAAGGCCTTCTGCACTAATGGTATTTTTAGCACAGTTTAAAGATTTCATGGTACTCGTTTTGTTTGGAGCAACAATTGTTTCTGCGTTTTTAGGTGAATACATTGATTCTATTGCTATTGTTGCCATTGTTATTATCAATGGTATTCTCGGATTTTTTCAAGAAAGAAAAGCTGAAAAATCATTGGAAGCTTTAAAGGAACTAGCCGCTCCACAAGTTACTGTAATGCGGAATGGAAAGTGGGTAAAAGCACCATCTAAAGCACTTGTTTTAGGTGATATTATTAAGTTTTCCAGTGGTGATCGTATTGGGGCTGATGTGCGTCTTGTTGAAGCATCAAGTTTATATATTGAAGAGTCTGCTTTGACAGGGGAGTCCGTACCTGTACAAAAGAAGGTAGAAGCATTGCAAGGGCAAGATGTTGCAATTGGTGATCAAAAAAATATGGCTTTTATGGGGACAATGATTACGCGAGGATCTGGTACAGGAGTCGTTGTAGCAACTGGTATGAATACAGCGATGGGGCAAATTGCAAATATGTTACAAAATGCAGAGCAAATGGAAACACCACTGCAAAGAAGGTTAGAACAGCTCGGAAAAATATTAATTATTGTGGCTCTTATTTTGACAGCACTCGTT
The DNA here is from genome assembly GCF_050312695.1 of Bacillus sp. AF62. Classification (NCBI taxonomy): domain Bacteria; kingdom Bacillati; phylum Bacillota; class Bacilli; order Caryophanales; family Bacillaceae; genus Bacillus; species Bacillus sp. AF62. The sequence continues at coordinate 63,585 of NZ_JBNPJZ010000076.1, forward strand.
GTATTAGCTGGTGTGTATCAAGGGAATGAAGTATATCATATGTTTTTAGCTGGTGTGTCTCTGGCTGTTGCGGCTATTCCAGAAGGGTTGCCAGCAATTGTTACAGTAGCTTTATCACTTGGTGTACAGCGTATGATAAAAAAGAGAGCAATTGTACGAAAGTTACCAGCCGTAGAAACGTTAGGTTGTGCTTCTGTTATATGTTCTGATAAAACGGGAACAATGACGCAAAACAAAATGATGGTAACACATATGTGGTCAGGCGGAGAATTGTGGAAAGTGACAGGGCAAGGATATGAACCTAATGGCTCTTTTATGAAAGGTGAAAAAGAAGTGAATCCAGCTAAGACAAAAGCACTTTATCAGCTACTTACATTTGGTTCACTATGTAACAATGCAAATATTATTCAAAAGAAAAAGGCGTACGTATTAGATGGAGATCCAACAGAGGGAGCGCTTGTAGCTGCAGCAATGAAAGCTGGGATAACACGTGAGGCATTGAAAGGGAAATTTGAAGTTATTCGTGAATTTCCATTTGATTCAACTCGAAAAATGATGAGTGTTATTGTACGAGATCGAGAGGGGAAAAAGTTTATTGTTACGAAGGGAGCACCGGATGTTCTTTTACAAATGAGTCAAACGATTTTATGGGGGGATAAGCAACAGCCGTTAAGTGAGCTATATAGAAAAGAAGTACAGGCGGCTATTCATAGCTTAGGTAGTCAAGCGCTTCGAACAATTGCAGTTGCGTTTAAACCTTTAAAAATAACGGATTCTATTGAACATGAAAGAGACGTTGAAAAAGATTTTATGTTGGTTGGGATACAAGGTATGATTGACCCACCAAGACCAGAAGTGGCGCAGGCGGTAAAAGAGTGTAAAGAAGCTGGTATTCGAACAGTAATGATTACAGGTGATCATAAAGTGACAGCAATGGCGATTGCTGAACAATTAGGAGTTTTGCCACCAGATGGACGCGTTGTTGAAGGAGTAGAACTCGCGAATATGGATGTGGAGGAATTAGAAAATGTTGTAGAAGATACGTATGTATTCGCTCGTGTATCACCTGAACATAAATTAAAAATTGTTAAGGCACTGCAAAATCAAGGGCATATAGTAGCGATGACAGGTGATGGAGTGAACGATGCTCCAGCTATAAAAACAGCGGATATTGGGATAGCGATGGGGATTACAGGGACAGATGTTGCAAAAGAAGCCTCTTCACTTGTTTTACTAGACGATAATTTTGCTACAATTAAGTCAGCGATTAAAGAAGGAAGAAATATATACGAGAACATACGTAAGTTCATCCGATATTTATTAGCATCAAATGTTGGAGAAATTTTAGTTATGTTATTTGCGATGTTACTTGCATTACCCCTGCCGATGGTTCCTATTCAAATTTTATGGGTGAACTTAGTTACTGATGGTTTACCAGCGATGGCATTAGGTTTGGATAAGGCTGAAGGAGATGTGATGAAGAGAACGCCGCGCCACCCGAAAGAAGGGGTATTCGCTAGAGGGCTTGCGTGGAAAATAATAAGTCGAGGTTTTTTAATTGGGGCAGTGACGTTAGTAGCGTTTATTATTGCGTATAACCAACATCCAAATGAACTGAAATATGCACAAACTGTAGCGTTCGCGACGTTGGTACTTGCTCAGCTTATTCATGTATTTGATTGTCGTAGTGAGCATTCTGTCTTTCATCGTAATCCATTTGGGAACGTGTATTTAGTAGGGGCGGTTATCATTTCATTACTACTCATGCTAGTGGTGATATATTATCCACCGTTACAACCGATTTTTAGCACAATGCCGATACAAGCAAGAGATTGGTTATTAATTGGAGGTTTGTCATCAATTCCGACTTTCTTACTAGTAGGTTCTTTATTAACAGGGAAAAAGGCGAAAAAGAAAAAGCCAATGTTATATAAGAAGGGATTAAACTTGAAATAGTCAATGTTATGAAAATGTGATATAATTTACAGAAGGTAGTAGAGCCTTGTCTCTATTACCTTTTTCATTGAGTTATTTTATGGCTTGGATGTGATAAAAATGATTTCTAGTATGACAGGGTTTGGAAGATCGAAAGTAGAAAGTGATACTTTTCAAATTACAGTAGAAATGAAATCGGTGAACCACCGTTTTTTAGAGATGAGTATTCGACTTCCTAAGCAAATGATGGTATTTGAGGACAAAATTCGTAAAATAATTGCACAGCAAGTTCGACGTGGACGCATTGAAGTGTCTATTAGTATAGCAGGTGAAGGACTTGTTGAAAGAAAATTAAGTGTGAATTGGTCACTTCTTGAGCAGTACCAATCGATGATGGAAGATATAAAAGGAAAGTTTCAATTACAAGATTCTATTACACTCGAGCAATTAATGGCAATGCCAGAAGTAACAGCAATTGAAGAAATAGAAAATGTAAATGAACATTTTGAGAACAGTTTATATGAGGCTGTTCGTCAAGCTGCTCATATGTTGAAAACGATGAGAGATGACGAAGGAGAACGATTACATAAAGATATAGCGTATCGTTTACAAGAGATTAGCAATTGTGTAAATGCAATTATTCCACATGCACCAATTGTTACACAAAAATATCGTGAACGATTAGAAAATCGCTTAAAAGAATTACATAATCAAGAGTTAGATGAACAAAGATTGCTAACAGAAGTCGCAATCTTTGCAGAGCGTTGTGATATTCATGAAGAGTTAGTCCGTTTGCAAAGTCATTTAGAGCAATTTCGTGAAACATTGCAGATTGAAGAGCCTGTTGGAAGGAAAATGGATTTCATCGTGCAAGAGATGCATAGAGAAATTAATACGATTGGTTCTAAGGCAAATGACTTAACAATTTCAAAATATGTTGTAGAAATGAAAAATAACCTTGAAAAAATTCGTGAACAAGTACAAAATATTGAGTAGCTTTCAAAAAATATATAAAGTTATACGTGGTGGAGAAATCGGATAGACTTACTAGGAGGCGCAAACTATGGCCATGCGGTTTTTAAATATTGGATACGGAAATATTGTATCTGCTCATCGAATTATTGCTATTGTAAGTCCGGAGTCAGCTCCTATTAAACGAACAGTACAAGAAGCACGCGAACATAATGCTTTGCTTGATGCTACGTATGGGAGAAAAACAAGGGCGGTTATTGTTATGGATGATGGGCATGTTGTATTAAGTCCAATTCAACCAGAGACGATTGCACATCGTTTGAATAATAAAGAAGATTTAAGTGAGGAAGGGTAGGTTTTACATATTTATGAGAAGTAGAAGAGGATTGCTCATCGTTCTTTCAGGGCCTTCTGGGGTTGGAAAAGGAACGGTTCGTAAAGAGCTGTTTAGCCATGAGGATACACGTTTTCAGTACTCTATTTCAGTAACGACACGTAAGCCGCGTGAAGGTGAAGTAGATGGTGTAGATTATTTCTTTAAAGAAAGAGAAGAATTTGAGGAAATGATTCGTAATGAAAGATTACTTGAGTGGGCTGAGTTCGTAGGTAATTATTACGGAACACCAATTGACTATGTTGAAAAAACATTACAAGAAGGAAAAGATGTATTCTTAGAAATTGAAGTGCAAGGAGCAATTCAAGTTAAGAAAGCTTTCCCGGAAGGTGTATTTATTTTCTTAGCACCTCCAAGTTTATCTGAACTAAAGAGCCGTATTGTCGGACGTGGTACAGAGACTGAAGATGTTATTGAAAATCGTTTAACTGTAGCGAAAGAAGAAATCGAGATGATGGACGCTTACGACTATGTAGTAGAAAACGATCAAGTTGAATTAGCTTGTGATAGAATTAAAGCAATTGTGGTTGGCGAACATTGCCGCCGCGAAAGGGTAGCAAAATATTATAAAGAAATGACGGAGGGTCTATAATTATGTTAAATCCATCAATTGACTCATTACTACAAAAAATCGATTCTAAGTACACATTAGTAACAGTGGCTGCAAAACGCGCACGTGAAATGCAACTTGCTAATAACTGTGTTGTAGAGCAACCTGTTTCTCATAAATGTGTAGGTAAAGCATTAGAAGAAATCGATGCAGAAGCATTAAGCTACGTACCAAGTGAAGATAAAGTAGCTGAATAAGCCTTTGCCTTCGACAAAATAAAACATAGACTTTATAATTTTCTATGTAACGGTAACAACCTATTTACAAGTAGGTTGTTATTTTTTTACGAAAGGAATGAAATATTGGTACTGACGAGCTGGGAATTCTATTTCAGTATTATAAGTTTGAAAAAGAAAGAGGACGAGTCATATGCTAAAAGGGAAAAAGATACTTCTATGTGTAACAGGAGGCATTGCGGTTTTTAAAGCAGCTGCGTTAACGAGTAAATTGACACAATCTGGCGCGATTGTAAAAGTAATGATGAGTGAGTCGGCAATGAAGTTTGTTACGCCTCTTACATTCCAAGCGCTTTCTCGCCATGATGTATATACGGATACGTTTGATGAGAAAGACTCGGCTGTTATTGCTCATATTGATTTAGCAGATTGGGCGGATGTTGTACTTGTCGCACCTGCTACTGCCAATTGTATTGGAAAGTTAGCTGGTGGTATTGCGGATGATATGATTACAACTACTCTGTTAGCTACTACAGCCCCGGTATGGATTGCGCCTGCTATGAATGTGCATATGTATGAAAATAAAATTGTTCAAAAAAATATGATGACATTGAAAACGCTAGGATATACATTTATTGAGCCTGGGGAAGGCTTTTTAGCATGTGGATATGTAGCGAAGGGACGACTAGAAGAACCTGAAGCGATTATTGCACGGTTAGAGGAAGCTTTCTCAGAACACAAACCATTGCAGGGAAAAAGAATATTAATAACTGCTGGCCCAACACGTGAAAAAGTTGATCCAGTTCGTTTTATGACGAATTTTTCTTCTGGAAAAATGGGGTATGCGATTGCAGAAGTGGCGGCGAATTTAGGCGCTGATGTTATACTCGTTTCAGGACCGACAGCATTAAATCCACCGTTACATGTAACGACAGTGCAAGTGGAATCTGCACAAGATATGTTAGAAGCAGTTCTTCAACATTATCAAAACGTAGACGTTGTCATTAAAACAGCAGCAGTTGCAGATTATCGTCCGAAATATGTTCATGATAATAAAATGAAAAAGCAAAATGGTGATGCTGTCATTGAACTCGAAAGAACGGTGGATATTTTAAAAACGTTAGGTCAGAAAAAGGATAAACAGTTACTTATCGGTTTTGCTGCTGAAACGACAAATGTAGAGGAATATGCAACGAAAAAACTACGTGAGAAAAATGCAGATATGATTGTCGCGAATGATGTAAAAGCGCAAGGAGCTGGATTTGGCACGGATACGAATATTGTAACAATGTATAGAAAAGATGGAAAAGTTATTGAGTTACCACTTTTACTGAAAAAAGAGGTAGCTCGTGAAATATTAAAGCAAATTGAAATGATGTTAGAAGATGATCGTTTATGAAATTTGCAAGTGTAATTGTTGATGTACCTGCCCGTCAGACAGATCGACCATTTGATTACATTATCCCTGAAAAATGGGAAGATATTGTACAGACAGGAATGCGTGTAGTAGTTCCGTTTGGGCCAAGGAAATTACAAGGTTTTATTATTGGGATTAAAGATTCGGTGGATGTAGAAAGTAAGAAGTTAAAGACAATCCATGAAATATTAGATGTAACACCGGTTTTAAATGATGAATTATTAAAGCTTGGATATTGGCTTACAAGTGAAACGTTATGCTACATGATTTCAGCTTTTCAAGTGATGCTTCCAACTGCGATAAAAGCAACGTATAAAAAACGTCTACAAATTTGTAAGCATGAAGAAATAGCATCTGAAATACTATATTTATTTCAGGATAAAGAAGCAATTGATTTTGAAGTAATCGAGCAGCAGCCACATTTATACCGGACTATTCAACAAGAAATTAAAAATGGTACGGTTGAAGTCGTTTATCAAGTGAAAGATAAAGTACAAAAGAAGAAGCAAAGAGTTGTTCAGCCGGAGTTGCCAGAAGATAAATTGGAATTAGCGGCATTTGAACTGAAAAGTAAAAAACAACAAGATGTACTTTATTATTTTGTGGAAAATTATAAAAGTGTACCGTTGAAAATAATTACAGAAGAGTTACAAATAACAGATGCTCCAATAAAAGCACTTGTTAAAAAGGGCTTCATTTCAGAAAAGTATGTGGAAGTATACCGAAATCCGTATGACGATGATGATTTTGAACAAACGAAACCATTTCCACTTACGGAGGAACAAAATCAAGTTATTACACCGATTTTATCATCAATTACAAATGAAACTTATAATCCATTTTTACTATATGGTGTTACAGGAAGTGGAAAGACAGAAGTATATTTACAATCTATAGCAGCAGTGCTCGAGAAAGGAAAAGAAGCTATCGTTCTTGTTCCTGAAATTGCACTAACGCCCCAAATGGTGGATCGTTTTAAAGGTAGGTTTGGCTCGCAAGTTGCAGTTCTTCATAGTGCGTTGTCTGTTGGAGAAAAGTATGACGAGTGGCGTAAGATTTTAAGAAAAGAAGTGAAAGTTGTAGTTGGTGCGCGTTCAGCCGTTTTTGCGCCTTTTGAGAATTTAGGGATTATTATTATTGATGAAGAGCATGAATCAAGTTACAAACAAGAAGATAATCCGAGGTATCATGCAAGAGATGTAGCTATCTGGAGAGGGCAATATCATAAATGTCCTATCGTTCTTGGTAGTGCGACACCAACACTTGAATCGTTTGCAAGGGCGAAAAAAGGTGTTTATGAACTACTAACAATGGAAAAACGTATGAATGAACAAGCTTTACCAACGGTAGAGATTGTTGACATGCGAGAAGAACTTCGTGACGGGAATAGATCAATGTTTTCTAAGGCGCTGCATGAAAAAATAGCAGATCGATTAGAAAAGAAAGAACAGATGGTACTATTTTTAAATAGAAGAGGTCATTCTACATTTGTTATGTGCCGTGATTGTGGGTATGTTGTACAATGTCCGCATTGTGATATTTCATTGACATATCATAAAATGAATCATCGTTTAAAATGTCATTATTGTAGTTATGAAGAAAATATGCCAACTGAGTGTCCTGCTTGTCAAAGTACATACATTCGTTTCTTTGGTACAGGTACACAAAAGGTAGAAGAAGAAATTACAAAACTATTTCCAGAGGCGCGAGTCATTCGAATGGATGTAGATACGACAAGTCGAAAAGGAATGCATGAAAAATTATTAAAGGCGTTTGGGGAAGAAAAAGCAGATATACTACTTGGAACACAAATGATTGCTAAAGGATTAGATTTTCCGAAAGTAACTCTTGTTGGGGTTTTAACTGCAGATACGATGCTTCACTTACCTGATTTTCGGGCAAGTGAAAAGACATATCAGTTATTGACGCAAGTAAGTGGACGAGCGGGTAGACATGAATTGCCAGGGGAAGTTGTGATTCAAACATATACGCCAGAACATTACAGTATAGAGTTAGCGAAGAACCAACAATATGATGTGTTTTTTGACCAAGAAATGCAAATGAGGCGAACAAGACAATATCCCCCATATTACTATGTTGTACTCATAACCGTATCTCATCCAGAATTATTAAAAGCGGTGCAAGTGACGGAAAAAATTGCCTCGTATTTACGAACGCATTGCTCACAGCAAACAATGGTGTTAGGACCAGTTGCTTCAGCAATTCCAAGGATAAAAGATAGATATCGTTATCAATGCATGATAAAATACAAACGGGAACCAAACTTAAAGAACGTGCTCAAAATGGTAAATGAACATTATCAAGCAGAAATGCAAAAAGAGCTACAAATCTCAATTGATTTTAATCCAACAATGTTAATGTAGCGGAGGGAAATATGGCAGTTTTAGAAATAATAAAGCATCCAAATGAAGTGTTAGAAACACCATGCGAAAGAGTAATTAACTTTGATAAAAAGTTAGTGAAATTGTTGAAAGATATGCATGAAACAATGTTAATTGCGGACGGAGTCGGTTTAGCTGCGCCTCAAGTAGGTGTAAGCTTGCAAGTAGCGGTTGTTGATGTCGATGATGATACTGGGAAAATCGAGTTAATCAATCCATCAATATTAGAAAAACGTGGTGAACAAGTAGGTCCCGAAGGCTGTTTAAGCTTCCCGGGACTTTATGGTGAAGTAGAACGTGCCGATTATATTAAAGTAAGAGCGCAAAATCGCCGTGGGAAAGTATTTTTATTAGAAGCGGAAGGATTTTTAGCGCGTGCAATTCAACATGAAATCGATCATTTACACGGTGTTTTATTTACATCGAAAGTGACAAGATATTATGAAGAAAACGAATTAGAATAGGTGTTAAAAGGAGCGGTTTTTAAATGATAAAAGTAGTGTTTATGGGAACACCGGACTTTTCAGTGCCGGTGCTTCGTCGTCTTATTGAAGATGGCTATGAGGTAGTAGGTGTTGTGACGCAACCTGATCGTCCAGTAGGTAGAAAAAAAGTATTAACACCTACACCTGTTAAAGTTGAAGCGGAAAAACATGGTATCCCTGTGTTACAGCCGTTAAAAATTCGTGAAAAAGATGAATATGAAAAAGTATTGGCATTAGAGCCAGATTTAATTGTAACAGCTGCATTTGGTCAGATTGTACCAAATGAAATTTTAGAAGCACCGAAGTATGGATGTATTAATGTCCACGCTTCTTTACTTCCTGAACTTCGTGGTGGTGCACCAATTCATTATGCAATTATGGAAGGTAAAGAAAAAACTGGTATTACAATTATGTATATGGTAGAAAAATTGGATGCTGGTGATATCTTAACGCAAGTGGAAGTGGAAATTGAAGAGCGTGAAACGACAGGCTCATTATTTGATAAATTAAGTGAAGCTGGAGCACACCTTCTATCTAAAACAGTACCTTTATTAATTCAAGGTAAGTTAGAACCGATTAAACAAAACGAAGAAGAAGTAACGTTTGCTTACAATATAAAACGTGAACAAGAGAAAATTGATTGGACAAAAACAGGTGAGGAAGTATACAATCACATTCGCGGATTGAATCCATGGCCAGTTGCTTATACAACTTTAGCAGGACAAGTTGTTAAAGTATGGTGGGGAGAAAAAGTGCCTGTAACTGAACCGGCTGAAGCAGGTACGATTGTTGCAATCGAAGAAGATGGTTTTGTTGTAGCAACTAGTAATGAAACAGGTGTTAAAATTACTGAATTGCAACCTTCTGGTAAAAAGCGTATGAGTTGTTCACAATTTTTACGTGGAACAAAACCTGAAATTGGAACGAAGTTAGGAGAAAATGCATGAGACAAAATGTTCGTGAATTAGCTCTTGATGGTTTAATTCAAGTGGAAAAAAGTGGTGCATATAGCAACTTGCTTTTAAATAATCTAATTGAAAAAAGTGCAATTGATAGAAAAGATATTGGTTTATTAACTGAAATTGTATATGGAACGATTCAACGTCGTGACACATTAGATTATTATTTACAGCCTTTTTTAAAAAAGAAGGTTGAGGCGTGGGTAAGAGTATTGCTTCGCTTATCTTTATATCAAATGATTTATTTAGACCGAGTGCCAGAAAGAGCGGCTATTCATGAAGCGGTTGAGATTGCAAAGCGTCGCGGGCATAAAGGAATTGCTGGTATGGTGAACGGTGTATTACGTTCGATTCAGAGAGAAGGTGTACCTTCTGTAGATGAAATCAAGGATCCAGTAGAACGTCTTGCAATTGCGACGAGTCATCCAGTTTGGCTTGTACAAGAGTGGACTTCTGCATATGGCTTAGAAACTGCAGAGAAAATGTGCGAAGTAAACATGTTACCGCCTGTACCAACAGCACGTGTGAATGTTGATAAGGTAACGGTAGAAGAAGCGATTGAGTTGTTGGCAAGTGAAGGTATAGAAGCAAAACGTGGTGACTTGTCAGATGATGCAATTCAGATTGAAAGAGGAAATGTAGCGCATACAGAAGCGTTTAAAAAAGGATTTCTTTCTATTCAAGATGAAAGTTCTATGCTTGTAGCACGCGCTTTAGAACCGAATACGGGAGATGCAGTTCTTGATAGTTGTGCTGCTCCAGGCGGAAAAACAACGCATATCGCGGAACGATTAAAGGGAACTGGTAAGGTCATGTCCCTTGATTTACATGCACACAAAGTACGTTTAATTAAACAGCAAGCAGAGCGACTTGGTCTAGAAAATGTCGAAACAAAAGCGCTAGATGCTAGAAAAGTGCAAGAGCACTTTGCAAATGAAACGTTTGATAAAATATTGGTAGATGCACCGTGTTCTGGATTTGGTGTAATTAGACGTAAGCCTGATATTAAGTTAGGAAAAGATAAAGGCGATAGTGAAAGATTATCGACGATTCAACTTGCGATACTAGAAAAAATAGCACCAGTATTAAAACAAGGCGGTCGTCTTGTTTATAGTACGTGCACAATTGAGAAAATAGAAAATGAACAAGTAATAGATAAATTTTTAAAAGAACATCCTGAATTTGAATGGGATACTACGATAAAAGAACGTATGCCAGAAAAATTAAGTCCGTATATTAATGAAGGTCAAGTACAAATTTTACCGCATTATTTTGCAACGGATGGCTTTTATATTGCTTGTTTAAGGAAGAAGGTGTAGCATCATGGAAACAACTGTAAGAAAACAAAAGAAAAATGTAGAAACGAAGAAACCATCAATTTACTCTTTACAACTTCATGAAATGCAAGATTGGTTAAAGGAACAAGGAGAACCGAAGTTCCGCGCTGGACAAATTTTTGACTGGCTATATAAAAAACGTGTAAAAAATTATGAGGATATGTCAAACCTTTCTAAAGGATTGCGTGATAAATTGTCGAATTCCTTTGATATTACTACTTTAAACACGTTAGTAAAACAAACGTCTTCAGATGGAACGATTAAATTCTTATTCCAATTATATGACGGATATTCTATTGAAACGGTATTAATGCGACATGAATATGGAAATTCCATTTGTGTAACAACGCAAGTTGGTTGTCGTATTGGATGTACGTTCTGTGCTTCGACACTTGGTGGACTAAAACGAAACCTAGAAGCTGGAGAAATCGTAGCGCAAGTAGTAGAAGTTCAGCGTGCGCTTGATGAAACAGAAGAACGTGTAAGTTCTCTTGTTGTTATGGGAATTGGAGAACCATTTGATAACTACGATAATTTAATGGGATTCTTACGCATCACTAACCATGAAAAAGGACTTCATATTGGTGCTAGACATATGACTGTTTCGACGAGTGGAATTATCCCGAAAATTTATAAGTTTGCTGAAGAAGAACTACAAATTAATTTTGCGATTTCATTGCATGCTCCAAACTCAGAATTACGTTCAAAATTAATGCCGATTAACCGTGCTTATAAATTACCGGATTTAATGGAAGCTATTAAATACTATGTAAATAGAACAGGGCGCCGTATTACTTTTGAATATGGATTATTTGGAGGAGAAAATGACCAAGTTGAGCACGCTGAAGAGCTTGCTGCGCTCTTAAAAGGTGTAAAATGTCATGTGAACTTAATCCCGGTAAACTACGTACCTGAACGTGATTATGTACGTACACCACGTGAGCAAATTTTCTTGTTCGAGAAAACGTTAAAAGATCGTGGAGTGAATGTAACGATTCGCCGTGAACAAGGTCATGATATTGACGCAGCCTGCGGTCAGTTGCGTGCGAAGGAGCGCAAAGAAGAGACGAGGTGACGAGATGAAAGCCGTATTTCTATCGGATAAAGGAAAAGTTCGTCAACATAATGAAGATAGTGCAGGAGTTTTTCACAATTTAGATGGAAATGTTTTAGCGGTAGTAGCAGATGGAATGGGAGGTCATCGAGCTGGTGATGTAGCTAGCTCGATGGCCATTCAATTATTCCATGATTATTGGAAGCAAACGCATAATATGAATGAACCGAAAAAAGTAGAACAATGGTTACATACTAGTGTTGGGATTATTAATGAGCGCATATATGAATACGCTCAGCAAAATGTAGAATGTAATGGTATGGGAACAACGCTTATAATAGCTGTTTGTACACCAAGTTTTGTGACGATAGGGCATATAGGAGATAGTCGTTGCTATATGGTATCAGAAGGAGAAATGACGCTTGTAACGGAAGATCATTCGCTTGTAAATGAGCTTGTGAGACATGGTGAAATTTCAAAGGAAGATGCAGAGTATCATCCGAAAAAGAATGTGTTATTAAGAGCGTTAGGAACAGAAGAAAAAGTTGGATTAGATGTTAAAACGTTGGTGCTTGAGGAAGATGATCAATTACTTCTTTGCTCTGATGGGTTATCAAACAAAGTTTCTATTGATGATATGCAACAAATTTTACAGTTAAATGAACAGCTTGAAGGTAAAGGGCAGCGTCTCATTCAATTGGCGAATGATCGCGGTGGAGAAGATAATATCACACTTGTTCTTATTGATTATGCGGGTTCGACAAACGAAAGTAGGTGAAGTGCAACGTGCTGATTGGAAAACGCTTAAATGACCGTTATAAGCTGCTGAAAATGATTGGTGGTGGCGGAATGGCCAATGTATATTTAGCTCATGATGATATACTTGGCCGAGATGTAGCGGTAAAAATATTAAGACTCGACTACTCAAATAACGAAGAGTTTATTAAACGTTTCCATCGAGAAGCGCAGTCTGTTACAACGTTGTCGCATCCAAATATTGTGAATATGTATGATGTCGGAGAAGAAGATGGTATATATTATCTTGTCATGGAATATGTACCCGGGCAAACATTGAAGCAATACATAATTGAGCGAGGTATGTTACCTATAGGAGAAGCTCTTGATATTATGGAGCAGTTAACATCCGCCATGGCACACGCCCATCATTTTGAAATTGTGCATCGTGATATAAAGCCGCACAATATTTTAATTCGAGCTGATGGAATAATAAAAGTAACAGATTTTGGAATTGCGACAGCTACAAGTGCAACAACAATTACACATACAAATTCAGTACTGGGTTCAGTCCATTATTTATCACCAGAACAGGCACGTGGCGGGATAGCAAATAAACAATCGGATATTTATTCTCTTGGAATAGTTATGTTTGAATTGTTAACAGGAAGACAACCGTTTTCTGGCGAATCTGCTGTTGCTATAGCTTTAAAACATTTACAAAGTGAAATCCCATCACCAAAAAGATGGAATGAAAATATTCCGCAAAGTGTTGAAAATATTATATTAAAGGCAACTGCAAAAGATCCTTTCCATCGATATCAATCTGCCAATGCTATGAAGCGAGATATTGAAACTGCGCTATATCCAGAGAGGATAAATGAGCAACCATTTTACATACCAGAAGATATGGAAGCGACGAAAGCGATTCCGATTATTCAACAAGAACAATTATTTGAAAATGTAAGTGATGAAACGATTGTTTTAAAAGGGAGTAAAGTGGAAGAACCGATAAGAGCAGAAGCAGCTGAGTTAGATAAGAAGAAAAAACGGAGTAACAAGTGGCTTAAAGTTTTAATTTCAACATTTTTATTTTTAGCAATAGGAATAACATTAGCGCTTACGGTTATTCCAGGATTATTTATTCCGAAAGATGTGAAAGTTCCTGATGTGGCTGGTATGAAATACACGACAGCTGTAAATACGTTAGTAGAAAAGGGCTTTGAGGTGACGGAGCCTAATATTGTATATACAGATGATATTGAAGTTGGGGATGTAATAAAAACGGAACCTGTAGCAGGAAGAGTCGTAAAAGAAAACGCTAAAATTACTATCTATCAATCAGGTGGAAAAAAGAAAAGTAAGATGGCGAATTTCACAGGGCAAAACTTTGAGAGTGTAAAAGCTGAGTTAGAAGAAAAATATAAACAAGTTACAGTAAATTATATTGAAAATGATAAGCCGAAAGGTGAAATTGTAGAGCAAATTCCGACGCCTGATCAAATGGTTATAGAAGCGGAGCAAGAACTGAAAATCTGGGTAAGTAAAGGTCCTTATCAAATTAGACCAGGTGACTTTTCGGGGTGGACTGAAAATAGTGTAACTGGTTATTTGAATGAGAGAAAACTAACGTCAGATATAAAACGAGAGTATTCAGATTCAGTCGAAAAAGGACTTGTAATTTCGCAATTTCCAAAACCAGGTACACCATTAAAAGAGGGAGATAAAGTAACTATTATTATCTCTGATGGTCAAAAGCCTAAAGTGACTAAAACGGTAAAAGTGGACAATATCTCTATCCCATATGAGCTTGCTGTAACAGGTGAAAAAAAGCCGCAAACAATAGAAATTTATAAAGAAGACATGCAGCAAAAAATGGATAGACCGGTTGAAACGAGAACAATTACTGAATCAGCGACTATTTCTTTAGAATTTGTAATTCAAGAAGGTTCAAAGGGACACTATAAAATTGTACGAGATGGAGTAACGATTATTGATAAAGAAGTACCATATCCAACTCAATAATAGTGAAAGTCTACTTATTATTATTATTATTATTATTATTATTATTATTATTATTATTATTATTATTGCCTGTTATGCTGTCTACAAAGTGGACGGTATAGCAGGCAAAAATATATGATTCAAAAAGCTAGTAAAGTGATGCAGCTGTAAATATTTTTTTGCATTTAATGGGAAATTTAATGTATATTAGCGAAAGTATATATGGTAGGCTTTGAAATCGTTATTTGGAAAATTTAAATCCATTCATTTTTAAATTCAGCATCACCTTATACAAAAAAAGGAGAATTCTATGCCAGAAGGAAAAATTATAAAAGCTTTAAGTGGGTTTTATTACGTGCAGCATGAAGAAGGGGTTACGCAATGTCGTGGGCGAGGTGTATTTAGAAAAAATAAAATTACACCACTTGTAGGAGACCAAGTTGTTTTTCAGGCAGATAATCCAACTGAAGGTTATGTGCTTGAAGTGTTTGATCGAAAAAATGAACTTGTTAGACCTCCTATTGCTAATGTCGATCAAGCGATCCTTGTGTTCTCTGCAGTAGAACCAGATTTTAATCCTGGACTGTTAGATCGATTTTTAGTGCTGATTGAATATCATAACATTAAGCCGATTATTTGTATTAGCAAGATGGATTTAGTAGATGAAAAGATGAAAGCAACTGTTGAAGCTTATGCAAATGATTATCGTGAGATGGGTTATGATGTTTTATTTACTTCTATTAATACGTCAGAAAGTATTGATATATTAAAACCATACTTAGAAAATTGTGTTTCTGTCGTTGCGGGTCAATCTGGTGTTGGGAAATCTTCAATGCTTAATGTGCTACGTCCAGAATTAGAGCTGAAAACAAATGATATTTCCTCCCATTTAGGACGCGGGAAGCATACGACAAGACACGTAGAATTAATTGCAATTGGGAGTGGACTAGTAGCAGATACACCGGGTTTTAGTTCACTAGATTTCATTGATATAGAAGTAGAAGATCTTACATATTGTTTTCCAGAGTTGAAAGAAGCGAGCCAATACTGTAAATTTAGAGGGTGTACACATCTTTCTGAACCGAAATGTGCTGTGAAAGCTGCGGTTGAAGAAGGAAAGATTACAGAATATCGCTATAAGAACTATAAACAATTCGTAGAAGAAATTAGAGAGAGAAAGCCGAGGTATTAGTTATGATTAAAATTGCACCATCGATTTTATCAGCAGATTTTTCAAAATTAGGGGAAGAGATTAAAGATGTAGAAAAGGGCGGAGCGGATTACATTCACGTTGACGTAATGGATGGACATTTCGTACCAAATATTACGATTGGACCATTAATTGTAGAAGCTATCCGTCGAATTACATCATTACCATTAGATGTACATTTAATGATTGAAAATCCTGATAACTATATCCCGACTTTCGCACAAGCGGGAGCGGATATTATTACTGTTCACGTAGAGGCGTGTCCACATCTGCATCGTACAATTCAGTTAATTAAATCTCACGGTATTAAAGCGGGCGTTGTATTAAATCCACATACGCCAGTTTCAGTGATTGAGCATGTATTAGAAGATATAGATATGGTATTACTTATGACAGTAAACCCTGGATTTGGTGGACAGAAGTTTATCCATTCTGTATTACCGAAAATTAAACAAGTTGCAGACATGGTGAAAGAGCGCAATCTAGAAGTAGAAATTGAAGTTGATGGTGGTGTAAATGCTGAAACAGCAAGACTTTGTGTGGAAGCAGGAGCAAATGTACTTGTAGCTGGATCAGCAGTATACAATCAAAAAGACCGCGGTGAAGCAATCCGCGTAATTCGTGGGTAGTGATGAACTTTTATCCTAGTAAGGTATTCATAGGATAGGGTAAAAATATGTAAAAAGGCAATCTACCGAATGGCAGATTGCCTTTTTACAATGGAAGGGGAAGAAAAAATGATTATTCATATTTTGGCAGGAGGACCTTCGGAATATTGCGCAGATTTTGCTCGATATAAGAATGAGGAAGTAGTGTGGGCTGCGGTTGATAGGGGAGTATACCGTCTATTAAAGAAAGGGATTACCCCGGCTGTTGCGTTTGGAGATTACGATTCAGTTACTGAAGAAGAATTAGTATGGATGGGACAGCAAACGAACGAATTACATATTGTTCCGCGGGAAAAAGATCAAACGGATTTAGAAATTGCAATCAACTGGGCATTAGGACAGAAGCCGGCACTAATTCGTATTTTTGGTGCTACCGGTGGAAGACTTGATCACGGTTTGGCAAATATACAAATGCTTTTAAAAGGGTTAGAAGTAGAGATAGAAATGTGTATTGTGGACAATAAAAATGAAATAACAGTTAAAAAAGTGGGTACACATATAATTGAAGAAAATAAAAATTTTCCTTATGTATCTTTTGTACCAGTTACTGAAATAGTGGAAGGGATTACATTGTTTGGTTTTAAGTACCCTCTTACTAATAAAACAATAGAGTGGGGATCAACACTTTGTATTAGTAACGAACTCGTTGAGGAAAAAGGTACTTTTTCATTTACTTCTGGCATATTAATGTTGATAAGAAGCACTGATTGAAGAAACAATTTTGCTCCTTACATCATATAGTGACCAAGTGGAGTAATGGGGATTAGGAGGGAAACCATGAGATTTTATACAATTAAGTTACCTAAATTTCTTGGTGGAATTGTTCGTGCAATGTTAAATACCTTCAAAAAAGATTAAAAAAAGCACCTATCACCGGTGCTTTTTCCATTGTTATAGTAAAAAAAGAGCCTATCGGCTCTTTTTTTTATTATTAAACACGTTCGATTTTGCCAGATTTTAATGCTCTAGCAGAAACGTAAACACGTTGAACTTTTCCGTCGATGCGTACGCGAACTTTTTGAAGGTTAGCGCCCCACTTACGTTTTGTAGCGTTCATTGCGTGAGAACGAGAGTTACCAGAACGAGCTTTTCTTCCAGTAATAGCACAAACACGAGCCATTTATATTTCCCTCCCTTGATACCTTACCATACGTAATTTTTCAATGTTAGTCTTTTATGCGATGCTAAAAACACTACTATAATTTAACACAACTAAAAAGAGAATGCAACACCGTAGAAAAAAGAAATCAAGAAAATTTACTTGACACTATATGTCAATGAAGAAAAGTTAAAATCCATAAAAATTGCTTGACATATTATAGTGGTACATGTTGTATAATAACAATGGACTATTTTGCTCATCATAAAAAAGTGTAATTTAAAACATAAAATATGAGAGTGAAAAGAAAGAACGATGGAATTTTCTTTAAAAAGATTATATGATAGTAACTAAAGTAGTCTAGCTCACTTTCACCATTTATGAAGGGGGAAACGAGATGTCAATTGAAATTAAAACGAAGTACGGTCAAATTGATATTAGTACAGATGTAATTGCAACAATTGCTGGAGGTGCCGCGGTAGATTGCTACGGTATCGTAGGTATGGCATCAAAAAATCAGTTAAAAGATGGATTAACAGACATTTTACGAAAAGAAAACTTCACTAGAGGTGTTATTGTTCGTAAAGATGAAGATGAAGTACATATTGATATGTATATTATTGTGAGCTATGGTACGAAAATTTCAGAAGTGGCACATAATGTGCAGACGAAAGTGAAATATACATTAGATCAAACTGTAGGACTAGCAGTAGATTCTGTAAACATCTACGTACAAGGAGTTAAAGTAATAAACTTGTAATGTGCATTAAGGAGGAAAATCTGTGTCAATTCAAAAAATTGATGGAAAACGTTTATCACAAATGATCATGCAAGGAGCGAATAATTTAACAAATAATGTTCAGCTTGTTGATGCATTAAACGTATTTCCAGTTCCAGATGGCGATACCGGTACAAACATGAACTTATCTATGACTTCAGGTGCGCGTGAAGTGAAAGCAAATCCTTCACAGCATGCTGGTAAAGTCGGCGTAAGTTTAGCCAAAGGATTATTAATGGGAGCTCGTGGTAACTCTGGAGTTATTCTATCTCAGTTGTTCCGTGGTTTCTCTAAATCCATTGAACAAAAAGAAGAATTAACAACAGTTGATTTTGCTGCAGCACTAGAAGCTGGAGTAGAGGCGGCTTATAAAGCGGTTATGAAACCGATTGAAGGAACGATTTTAACGGTTGCAAGAGAAACGGGTAAATATGCAGTAACAGTTGCGAAAAAACAGCGCGACTTTGTTTTGTTTATGGAAGACGTTGTGAAAGAAGCAAACGCATCGTTAAATCGTACGCCAGATTTATTACCTGTATTAAAACAAGTTGGCGTTGTAGATAGCGGTGGTAAAGGTCTTGTAGTGGTATACGAAGGATTTTTAGCTGACTTAAAAGGAGAAACGATTTCTTCTGATGCACCGACGCAAACATCTATGAATGAGATGGTACGCGCAGAACATCACCGTAGTGTACAAAGCCAATTGAGTACAGAAGATATTAAGTATGGATATTGTACGGAGTTCATGGTGAAATTAGAGGCTGAAAAGGTGAAAGAGCATAATTTCTCTGAACAAAAATTCCGTGAAGATATTAGTGTATATGGTGATTCTCTACTAGTTGTGTCTGATGATGAAATTGTAAAAGTTCATATCCACGCAGAACATCCTGGAGACGCTATGAACTACGGGCAAAAATACGGTAGTTTAATTAAGATTAAAGTAGAAAATATGCGTGAACAGCATACTGCTTTATTAGATGAACCTGCTATGGTTCCTGAACAACCAGCTCAATCGAAAGAAAAACAACCATATGGTATCGTAACTGTGGCAATGGGGTCTGGTATTAAAACTTTATTTGAGAGCATCGGCGCAACGAAAGTTATCGAAGGTGGTCAAACGATGAATCCAAGTACGGAGGATATCGTGAAGGCAATTGAAGAAGCGAATGCTGAAAAAATCATTATTTTACCGAATAACGGAAATATTGTAATGGCAGCAGAACAAGCGGCATCAGTTGTAGATCAAGAAGTTATTGTTGTTCGTTCGAAAACAGTTCCTCAAGGTATGGCAGCAATGTTAGCATTTAACCCAGTTGGAACGTTAGAAGAGAATGAAGAAAACATGCAAGAAGCTTTATCTCATGTGAAAACAGGTCAAATTACGTATGCTGTACGTGATACGGAAATTGATGGTGTAGCAATTCAAAAAGATGACTTCATGTGTATTGCAGATGGAAAAATTGTATCTACAAATGCTGAAAAAGTAGGAGCTGCGAAGCAATTACTAGAAGCGCTTATTGATGAAGATTCTGAAATCGTAACGATTCTACAAGGTGAAGATGCAACTGACGAAGAAGTAGCGGAGTTAGTTGAATTTGTAGAAGAGAAATTTGAAGATGCAGAAGTAGAAGTGCATGCTGGAAACCAACCAGTGTATTCTTTCATCTTCTCTGTAGAATAAGATAAGATTCGTTTTGAAAATAAATGGATTACTTACTTGCTAATGGATAAGAAGTAGTAATATGAAGTTTATTACTAGTTTTTATTCAAAAGGCTAGCATATTGAAGAGAGAAAAGAGCCTTGCTGCTAATAGTGAGGCTCTTTTTTACTTGTTTTATATAAGGGATTTGAGTAGTTTCTCTTAGAATGCCTATGATAGAATATATAAGGTGAAAGAGAGCGATTACAGATGCTAATTGGTACTCAAATAAAATGCAATAAAGAAAATAATGTGACGGGGTGTGAGAATCTTGAATGATGTTGTACAAGTTCCTGTTACGGATGTAAAGGGGATCGGAGAAGAAACATCTGAGTTACTACATGAGATGGGGATTTATACAGTTTCTCATCTATTAGAACATTTTCCGTACCGTTATGAAGATTATGCGATGAAAGATCTTGCTGAAGTTAAGCATGATGAACGTGTAACGGTTGAAGGGAAGGTTCATAGTGCTCCTTTGCTGCAATATTATGGTAAGAAGAAATCGCGTCTAACAGTTCGTGTTCTCGTCGGTCGTTATTTAATTACGGCGGTATGTTTTAATAGGCCTTACTATAAGCAAAAATTAACGTTAGATGAAACGGTAACGATTACTGGTAAATGGGATCAACATCGTCAAACAATTGCTGTATCAGAACTTCATTTTGGGCCAGTTGTACGTCAACAAGAAGTGGAGCCTGTTTACTCAGTAAAGGGGAAACTTACAGTAAAACAGATGCGTCGTTTTATTGCTCAAGCGTTAAAAGAATATGGAGATTCTATAGTCGAAGTGTTACCGGATGGTTTGTTAGGCCGGTATAAATTATTACCAAGATATGAAGCACTTAAGGCTTTGCATTTTCCGGTAGGACAGGAGGATTTAAAGCAAGCGCGTCGCCGTTTTGTATATGAGGAATTTTTCTTATTTCAGCTGAAAATGCAAACACTGAGGAAAATGGAGAGGGAAAATTCAAAAGGGACGAAGAAAGAGATTCCGTCAGTAGAATTACAAGAATTTATCGATGCATTGCCGTTCCCGTTAACTGGTGCGCAGCGCCGAGTTGTAGATGAAATTTTAAAAGATATGACATCTCCTTATCGGATGAACCGACTATTACAAGGTGACGTTGGTTCTGGGAAAACAGTTGTTGCTGCGATTGGCCTTTATGCATCGAAATTAGCTCATTATCAAGGTGCTTTAATGGTTCCTACAGAAATTTTAGCTGAGCAACATTATCAGTCGCTTGCTGAAACGTTTTCGCATTTTGGTATGAAGGTGGAACTGCTAACAAGTTCTGTTAAAGGTGCAAGACGCCGAGAAATTTTAGCGAAGTTAGAACAAGGAGAAATAGATATTCTTGTTGGAACGCACGCTTTAATTCAAGATGAAGTTATATTTCATAGGTTGGGTCTCGTTATTACAGATGAACAGCATCGATTTGGTGTAGCGCAGCGCCGAGTTTTACGGGAGAAAGGTGAAAGTCCAGATGTATTATTTATGACAGCGACACCAATTCCGCGTACGCTTGCAATTACTGCATTTGGAGAGATGGATGTTTCGATAATCGATGAGATGCCAGCAGGTAGAAAGGTGATTGAAACATACTGGGCAAAACATGATATGTTAGATCGCGTCCTCGGTTTTGTTGAGAAGGAAATAAAAAAAGGAAGACAGGCATACGTTATTTGTCCTCTAATTGAAGAATCTGAGAAACTTGATGTGCAAAATGCTATCGACTTACATAGTATGCTGACGCATCATTACCAAGGGAAATGCCAAGTTGGATTGATGCATGGGAGATTATCGTCTCAGGAAAAAGAAGAGATAATGGGCCAGTTTAGTGAAAATAAAGTGCAAATTCTTGTATCGACAACAGTTGTTGAGGTGGGTGTGAACGTACCGAATGCGACTGTGATGGTTATTTATGATGCAGAACGTTTCGGTTTATCGCAGCTTCATCAGCTTAGAGGGCGTGTCGGGCGTGGTAGTGAACAATCATATTGTTTATTAATAGCAGACCCTAAATCAGAAACAGGAAAAGAAAGAATGCGCATAATGACTGAAACAAATGATGGATTTGTATTGTCAGAAAAAGATTTAGAATTACGAGGTCCTGGAGATTTCTTTGGGAGTAAGCAAAGTGGCTTACCAGAATTTAAGGTTGCTGACATGGTACACGATTATCGAGCGTTAGAAACAGCAAGGCAAGATGCGGCGATACTAGTAGATTCAGAAGCATTTTGGCACAATGATCAGTACGCTGCCTTGCGTACGTATCTTGATGGGACAGGTGTGTTCCAAGGAGAGAAGCTCGATTAAAGGGAGTCAACAAAAATTTTTGTTGCATTCTACTTTTAATGATTATATACTACTGTTAGTACCTAGTCATAAAAATGGATGGTGCGGTATGAAGAAAAGAAGAAGTAAAAAAGAAAGACAAGAATTATTACAACAAACAATCGAATCAAATCCTTTTATTACGGATGAAGATTTAGCGGAAAAATTTCAAGTGAGTATACAAACAGTACGACTGGATCGTATGGAATTGTCTATTCCTGAATTAAGAGAGAGAATTAAACATGTAGCTACAAAGCAACATGAAGAAGATGTGAAATCTTTACCGTTAGAAGAGGTTGTCGGAGAAATTATTGATATTGAATTAGATAGACATGCAATCTCTATCTTTGAAGTAAAGGTAGAACATGTATTTAAAAGAAATCAAATTGCCCGTGGGCATCATCTGTTTGCGCAAGCAAACTCACTAGCTGTTGCGGTTATTGATGAAGAATTAGCTTTAACTGCAAAGTCTACCATTCGATACATTCGCCCTGTAAAATTAGGAGAGCGTGTTGTTGCAAAAGCGCGCGTTGAAGATGTAGAGAATGATAAGGGACGGACGGTTGTCAAAGTGCGTAGCTTCGTTGGAGAAGAACTTGTTTTTACAGGCACTTTTGAAATGTATCGATCTAGTAATTATAGTGAGGAAGGTAACAACTTATGAAAATCGCAATAGATGCAATGGGCGGAGATCACGCTCCAAAGGCTGTAGTATTAGGGGCAATGAAAGCTATTAAGGAATATTCTGATTTACATATTACGTTAGTAGGGAAAGAAGAGGAAATTCGTCAATACTTAACGAGTGATGAACGAATTACTATTCTTCATACAGACGAAAAAATAGAATCAACGGAGGAACCAGTAAGAGCGGTTCGTCGAAAAAAACAAGCTTCAATGGTGCTTGCGGCACAACAAGTAAAGGATGGAGAAGCAGACGCTTGTATATCCGCAGGTAGTACAGGAGCTTTAATGGCAGCTGGATTATTTGTAGTCGGTCGTATGGAAGGAATTGAGCGACCAGCTTTATCGCCTACAATGCCAACTGTAGATGGAAAAGGTTTTGTTATGTTAGATGTTGGAGCAAATGTTGATGCAAAACCAATTCATTTATATCAATATGCAGTAATGGGATCTGTTTATGCTGAGAAGGTAAGAGGAATTGAAAATCTTCGCGTTGGACTATTAAACGTTGGAACAGAGGATGGAAAAGGAAACGAGCTTTCAAAGCAAGTATTTGCAATGCTTAAAGATGCGCCAATTAATTTCGTTGGGAACGTTGAATCAAGAGATTTATTGCAAGGTGTAGCAGATGTTGTTGTATGTGATGGTTTTACAGGGAATGTAGCGTTGAAATCATTAGAGGGAACAGCACTTGCGCTATTCTCTATGTTGAAAGAACAATTAATGAGTTCATTTACGAGCAAATTAGCAGCGGCGGTATTAAAGCCAAAACTTATGGTATTAAAAGATAAAATGGATTATTCGGAGTATGGAGGAGCTGCATTATTTGGATTGAAAGCACCTGTCATTAAGGCTCACGGTTCTTCTAATGACCAGTCGATATTTAGTGCGATTCGTCAAACGAGAGAAATGGTAGCGAAAGAAGTAATTCCTACGATTTCAAGCGTAATGGAGAAAGAGTCACTCCAATAAGAGGAGGATTTGAAATGGGAAAAATAGCATTTCTTTTTCCGGGCCAAGGTTCACAGGCAGTTGGAATGGGTAAACAATTAGCAGAGAATAATAAAGAGGTTGCAAAAGTGTTTGCAAAAGCAGATGAGGTGTTGGAAGATTCACTTTCAGAAGTGATTTTTGAAGGACCGCAGGAAAAGCTTACATTAACAACAAATGCGCAGCCTGCATTATTAACAACGAGTTTTGCTATTTTGACAGCTTTGAAAGAGTATGACATTACACCTGACTTTGTCGCTGGTCATAGTTTAGGTGAATATAGCGCTCTTGTAGCAGCTGGTGCATTAACTTTTGAAGATGCTGTATATGCTGTAAGGAAACGTGGCGAATATATGGAAGAAGCTGTTCCAGGTGGGGAAGGCGCAATGGCAGCTATATTAGGTGCTGATCCACATATGCTGAAACAAGTTACAGAAGAAGTAACAAGTGAAGGATATGCAGTGCAAATCGCTAATATGAATAGTACGAAGCAAATTGTGATTTCTGGAACGAAGCAAGGCGTAGAGGTTGCTTCTCAAAGAGCGAAAGAAAATGGTGCAAAGAGAGCGATTCCACTAAAAGTAAGTGGGCCATTCCATTCTTCACTTATGAAGCCGGCAGCTGAGAAGTTCCAAAGTGTTTTAAATGAAATTACAATTCATGACACGAATATTCCTGTTATTGCAAATGTTACGGCGGAAGTTATTACACGTGGTGCAGATATTCAAGAAAAGTTAATCGAACAGCTTTATTCGCCTGTATTATGGTACCCGTCTATTGAATATATGGTGAACCAGGGAGTAGATACATTTATTGAAATTGGACCTGGAAAAGTACTTGCTGGACTTATGAAGTCAATTGATTCATCAGTAAAAGCATATGCGATATACGATGAAGAGACATTAAAAGATACCATTTCAAATTTGAGAGGAGAAAACTGATGTTAAAAGGGAAGGTAGCATTAGTAACTGGCGCTTCACGTGGAATTGGTCGCGCGATTGCGATCGATTTAGCGAAACAAGGGGCAAATGTAGTAGTAAATTATGCTGGTAATGAACAAAAAGCAAATGAAGTAGTAGATGAAATTAAAAAATTAGGTTCTGATGCGATTGCGGTAAAAGCAGATGTTGCAAATGCTGATGATGTTACAAATATGGTGAAACAAACAGTAGATACATTTGGACAAGTTGATATTCTTGTAAATAATGCTGGTGTAACAAAAGATAATTTATTAATGCGTATGAAAGAAGAAGAATGGGATACAGTTATTAATACAAACTTAAAAGGTGTATTCTTATGTACAAAAGCAGTATCTCGTTATATGATGCGTCAACGTCACGGTAGAATTATAAATATCGCTTCTGTTGTGGGTGTTATAGGAAACCCAGGGCAAGCTAATTATGTTGCTGCTAAAGCGGGTGTTATTGGATTAACAAAAACATCTGCAAAAGAGTTAGCAAGTCGAAATATTACTGTGAATGCAATTGCGCCAGGCTTTATTGCGACTGATATGACTGATGTACTAGATGAGAATATTAAAGCCGAAATGTTAAAAGTTATTCCAGCTGCTCAATTTGGTGAAGCGCAAGATATCGCGAATGCTGTAACGTTTTTTGCTTCTGATCAAAGCAAATATGTTACAGGTCAAACGTTAAATGTTGATGGCGGTATGGTAATGTAATAAAAGAATCGATTTCACCTAGTTTTTTTGGTCAATATTTAATATAATATTTGAGGGGAGGTGAATGGAATGGCAGATGTTTTAGAACACGTAACAAAAATCATCGTTGATCGTTTAGGAGTAGAAGAGACTGAGGTAGTACCAGCTGCAAGCTTCAAGGAAGATTTAGGAGCAGACTCCCTAGATGTAGTAGAACTTGTAATGCAATTAGAAGATGAATTCGAAATGGAAATTTCTGATGAAGATGCTGAAAAGATTGCTACTGTTGGCGATGCTGTGACTTACATAGAGAGTCATCTATAATGCTTAAGTGAAGTCCCGTTTTTTAGCGGGGCTTTCTGGCTTATATCTGGAGGGACCTATGCCGTACCGAAAATATAGAGAAAAAAAATACGAAACAAAATATCGTGAAGCATTTAAAGTGTTTCAAGAAAAGATAGGTATTACGTTTACAGATGAAAAATTATTGATTCAAGCATTTACGCATTCATCGTATGTGAATGAGCATCGAAAAAAACCGCATGAAGATAATGAGCGTCTTGAATTTCTTGGAGATGCAGTATTGGAACTTACTGTATCGCAGTATCTGTTTCAAAAATATCCGACAATGAGCGAAGGAGAGTTAACAAAACTACGTGCAGCTATTGTATGTGAGCCATCTCTTGTTCGTTTTGCGAACGAATTGTCATTTGGTAGCCTTGTTTTATTAGGAAAAGGTGAAGAAATGACAGGTGGACGTGAACGACCAGCTTTATTAGCGGATGTCTTTGAAGCGTTTATTGGTGCCCTTTATCTTGATCAAGGGTTAGAAACAGTTTGGGAATTCTTAAAAGAAATTGTATATCCGAAAATTAATGAGGGTGCTTTTTCTCATGTGATGGATTATAAGAGTCAGTTACAAGAATTGATTCAGCGTGATGGTAGTGGCAATGTTGAGTATCAAATTTTGCAAGAAAAAGGACCAGCTCACAATCGAGAATTTGTGTCACGTGTTACGTTAAATAACGTAGCTTTAGGTCTTGGTAGTGGTAAGTCGAAAAAAGAAGCAGAGCAACAAGCTGCTGCAGAAGCATTGAAAAAATTAAAAGAACAACTATAAGGAATCCCCCTTTGAATGAGGGGGATTCCTTATGCATAGAATGAAACTTTCTTTTTGTTTGTAAATAAAAAGAAGGTAAATCCGTATAATAGCTTGTTTTTGTATAGAGAACATTTATAACGACGGAGAATAGGAGGAAGGCCTTTCGTGTTTTTAAAAAGATTAGAAATAGCAGGGTTTAAGTCTTTTGCTGAGCGTGTATCTGTTGATTTTGTCCCGGGTGTAACTTCTGTAGTAGGACCTAATGGAAGCGGGAAAAGTAATATTACTGATGCAATTCGCTGGGTACTTGGTGAACAATCTGCAAAATCATTACGTGGTGCAAAGATGGAGGATATTATTTTTGCAGGCAGTGATACGAGGAGAGCGGTTAATGTTGCTGAAGTAACAATAACTTTAAATAATGAAGATCAACGTTTACCAATTGAATACAATGAGGTGTGTGTAACACGTCGTGTATCTCGTTCAGGTGAAAGTGATTTTTATATTAATAAACAATCATGTAGATTGAAAGATATTATTGATTTATTTATGGACTCTGGTATGGGAAGAGAAGCTTTTTCAATTATTAGCCAGGGGAAAGTGGAAGAGATTTTAAGTAGTAAGTCAGAAGAGCGTCGAGGTGTATTTGAAGAAGCGGCAGGCGTACTAAAATACAAACTTCGCAAAAAGAAAGCTGAAGGAAAATTAGAAGAAACACAAGAAAACTTAAATCGTGTACAAGATATAATTCATGAATTAAGTAGTCAAGTAGAACCTTTAGAAAGACAAGCTTCTATTGCGAAAGATTATCTTGAGAATAAAGAAGAATTAGAGAAAGTAGAAGCTGCGCTTATTGTCCATGAAATTGAAGAATTACATGAGAAATGGGAAGCACTTCGAAATCAGTTTGGGCATAATAAAAACGAAGAAGCTAAAATGTCAACGAATTTACAAAAAAGTGAAGAAGAACTTGAGGAATTACGAGGACAATTACAAGCGGTAGATGAGTCTGTAGACTCGTTGCAAGAGGTACTTCTTCTTTCTAGTAAAGAGCTAGAAAAACTAGAAGGGCAACGCGAGTTGTTAAAAGAGAGAAAGCAAAATGCTACGACGCATTGTGCGCAACTTGAGCAGTTAATTGTTGAATTAACAGAGAAAGCTAAAATTTACGATGGTGAGATTGAGTCAAGTACAGAAGCTTTAATGCAATTTGTGAATGAAGTAAAAGAGTTGGAGCAAAAATTGCATGATAATGAGCAATTGCTTGCTACTTTTGCTGACAATTTAGAGGAACAGATTGAGAATTTAAAAGGTGACTATATTGAACTTTTAAATCAACAAGCTAGTCATCGCAATGAATTATCTATGATTGAAGAACAATCTAAACAGCAAACGTCTAAAAACGAGCGTCTAGATGAAGAGAATGCGAAATATGTAGAAATGCGTATGGAAATTACAGCGAAAAAGACGAAACTTGTAGAAAGTTACGAACAAGCGAAAGAAAAAGTAGCTGGAATTCTCTCAAACATACAGAAGACAGAGGCGGCACTTGGGAAATGTAAGACGCAGTATAGTGAAAATGAAACAAAACTATACCAAGCATACCAATTTGTGCAACAGGCACGTTCTCGAAAAGAAATGCTTGAAGAGATGCAAGAAGACTATTCTGGCTTCTATCAAGGTGTACGTGAAGTATTGAAAGCTAGAGAAAATAGGTTGCAAGGTATCGAGGGTGCTGTTGCGGAACTGTTAACGGTTCCGAAAGAATACGAAGTTGCAATGGAAATCGCTCTAGGTGCAGCGATGCAGCATATTGTTGTACAAACAGAGGAGCATGCTCGTAATGCGATTGCATTTTTAAAGCAAAATAAACATGGACGTGCAACGTTTTTACCGCAAGCTGTTATTAAAAGCAGATCGTTATCATTTGAGCAATTACGCATTGTAAATCAACACCCATCGTTTGTAGGTGTGGCGGCAGAACTTGTGCAGTACAACAATAAATATGAAAATGTAGTTTCAAATTTATTAGGTACTGTTATTGTTGCGAAAGATTTACGCGGAGCAAATGAGTTGGCGAAACAACTGCAATACCGTTATCGCATTGTAACAATTGAAGGTGACGTAGTGAATCCTGGCGGTTCTATGACTGGTGGAGCGGTAAAACAAGCGAAATCTTCTTTATTAGGACGCCAACGTGAACTGGAAGAGTGGACTCGCAAGTTAACTGATATGGAAGAAAAAACAACGAAGTTAGAAAACTTTGTTAAAGCAGTAAAACAAGAGATTCAAGAAAAAGAAGTGAAAATACGCGAACTAAGGAAAACTGTAGAAGTGGATCGTGTAGAAGAGCAGAAATTAAGAGAAGAGATTAATCGTTTAGAATTAGAAGAACATCGTATTAATGACCGCTTGTCTATTTATGATTTAGAGATTGAAGGGTTTTTACAAGATCGAGTAAAAATGCAAGGGCGTAAAGAGGAGTTAGAAGGGATTTTAGCGAATCTTCAAGCTGATATCACTGAGTTAGATAGTAAAATTGTAGCTTTAACAAAACAAAAAAGTGAGCAACATTCTTCGAAAGAAAAAGTTCAAAAAGAAATGACTGAATTAAAAGTGCTGGCAGCTGAAAAGCAACAACGCTTATCTAATCAAAAAGAAAAAATTGAACGATTGACGAAGGAAAAAGAAGAAACGGATGCGACACTTGTAAAAACGAAAGAGGATTTAGCATTCTTAAAACAAGAAATGACATCTAATTCAAGTGGTGAAGAGCAAATTACGAATATGATTGAGAAGAAAGCGTATGATCGTAATCAAACTTCAGAATTAATTCGCTCTCGTCGTGAACAACGTGTATCGTTGCAAGAGAGAGTAGAACATTTAGAACGCAATTTGAAAGAAACGACAGGTAAACATAAATATATTCTTGAAATGTTGAAAGATCAAGAAGTGAGAATAAACCGACTTGATGTAGAGTTGGAAAATAGATTACAACATTTACGTGAAACATATACGATTTCATTTGAAGCGGCGAAACTAAAATATACAATGACAATGCCTGCAGAAGATGCGCGTAAGAAAGTAAAATTAATCAAATTATCCATAGAAGAGTTAGGTACAGTGAACCTAGGGGCAATTGATGAATATGAACGTGTAGCGGAGCGTCATACATTCTTACTAGAGCAGAGAGACGATCTAGAAGAAGCGAAAACGACATTGCACCAGCTTATTACCGAAATGGATGAAGAAATGAAAAAACGCTTTTCTACTACGTTTGAAGGCATTAGAATGGAATTTCAATCGGTATTCTCTGAATTATTTGGAGGCGGTAGAGCGGATTTAGTAATGACTAATCCAGAGGATTTACTAAATACGGGTATTGATATTGTAGCACAACCGCCAGGGAAGAAATTGCAGAACTTAGGTTTACTTTCAGGTGGAGAGCGTGCTTTAACGGCAATTGCGCTTTTATTTGGTATTTTAAAAGTGCGCCCAGTACCGTTCTGTGTACTAGATGAGGTAGAGGCCGCCCTTGATGAAGCGAATGTAGCTCGTTTTGCACAGTATTTAAAGAAATTTAGTGATGAGACGCAGTTTATTGTAATTACACATAGAAAAGGTACAATGGAAGAGTCTGATGTGTTGTACGGTGTAACAATGCAAGAATCAGGGGTATCTAAACTTGTTTCGGTTCGTTTAGATGCTGGAGAAGAACTTATTGCAAGTGAATAGGAAGGATGGGAAAGTATGAGTTTTTTTAAAAAACTAAAAGAAAAAATTTCAAAACAAACGGATACAGTTACAGAGAAATTTAAACACGGATTAGAAAAAACTAGAAATTCATTTGCGGATAAAGTGAATGATTTAGTGTATCGTTACCGTAAAGTGGACGAAGATTTCTTCGAAGAGTTAGAAGAAATCTTAATTGGTGCAGACGTTGGCGTTGCGACGGTAATGGAATTAATTGATCAATTGAAAGAAGAAGTACAACGTCGTAACATTCAAGATCCAAAAGAAGTACAAGTTGTTATTTCAGAAAAACTAGTGGGAATTTACAAAGGTGACAGCGATTTTAGTAACGAAATTAATATGCAAGAGGACCAATTAACGGTTGTTTTATTTGTTGGTGTTAACGGTGTAGGAAAAACGACAACAATTGGTAAACTGGCGCATAAGTTTAAATCAGAAGGTAAGTCAGTCCTATTGGCAGCAGGAGACACATTCCGTGCTGGGGCGATTGAACAATTAGAAGTATGGGGCGATCGTGTTGGTGTAGAAGTGATTAAACAAGGATCTGGATCTGATCCAGCGGCGGTTATGTATGACGCTGTACAAGCTGCGAAAGCACGTAAGGTAGATGTATTACTATGTGACACAGCAGGACGCTTGCAAAATAAAGTAAACTTAATGAAAGAGTTAGAGAAGGTGAAGCGTGTAATTGAGCGTGAAGTACCAGGTGCTCCTCATGAAGTATTGCTTGTTATTGATGCAACAACAGGACAAAACGGTTTAAGCCAAGCGAAAACATTCCGGGAGGCAACGAATGTAACTGGTATTGTTTTAACGAAGTTAGATGGAACTGCTAAAGGTGGTATTGTATTAGCGATTCGTAACGAAATGGATGTACCGGTGAAGTTTGTTGGATTAGGAGAGCAAATGGATGATTTGCAGCAGTTTGATCCAGAACAATATGTGTATGGTTTATTTGCGAACTTAGTAGAAACAGAAGAAGTATAAGCGAAAGAAGCGGTATTTCCGCTTCTTTTTCTATAAAAATATATGATGTTAAGAAAAAAACTTGACACTCTTTTGGACTCCATGTAAACTAATTCATGTAAAGGGAAATCACTTAACAAAGGATGATCCAACATGCTCGAAAAAACAACGAGAATGAACTATTTATTTGATTTTTATCAATCGTTGTTAACGCAAAAACAAAGAAGTTATATGTCGCTTTATTATCTAGATGATTTATCTCTTGGTGAAATTGCGGAAGAATTTGATGTAAGTCGCCAAGCCGTGTATGATAACATTAAACGGACTGAAGCGATGCTTGAAGAATATGAAGAAAAATTAGTATTACTTCAAAAGTTTCAAGAGCGACAGCGACTTGTTGCAAAGCTAAAACAGCTAATCAGCGAAGAAGAGCATGTGAATGAAGAAATGAAACAAGTTGTTGAAGCTATCGAAAAATTAGATTAGGAGGGCGGCAATATGGCATTTGAAGGATTAGCCGACCGACTTCAACAGACAATGCAAAAAATCCGCGGCAAAGGAAAAGTTTCTGAAGCCGATGTGAAAGAAATGATGAGAGAAGTTCGTCTAGCTCTTTTAGAAGCAGATGTTAACTTTAAAGTAGTAAAAGATTTTGTGAAGCGTGTGTCTGAACGTGCTGTCGGACAAGATGTAATGAAAAGTTTGACACCTGGACAACAAGTAATTAAAGTTGTACAGGAAGAACTTACAGAACTTATGGGCGGAGAGCAAAGCAAAATTGCTGTTGCTAATAAGCCACCGACTGTTATTATGATGGTTGGTCTGCAAGGTGCGGGTAAAACAACGACGACAGGTAAGCTTGCGAATTTGCTTCGTAAAAAGCATAATCGTAAACCGATGCTTGTTGCAGCTGATATTTACCGTCCAGCAGCAATTAAACAGCTTGAAACATTAGGGAAGCAATTGGACATGCCTGTATTTTCTTTAGGAGATCAAGTAAGTCCTGTTGAAATTGCGAAACAAGCGATTGCAAAAGCAAAAGAAGATCATCATGATTATGTTTTAATCGATACAGCGGGTCGCCTGCATATTGATGAAGAACTAATGGATGAATTAGCGAAAGTTAAAGAAGTTGCGAAACCGGATGAAATTTTCCTTGTTGTCGATGCGATGACGGGACAAGACGCGGTAAATGTTGCACAAAGTTTCCATGAACAGTTAGGTTTAACAGGTGTTGTATTAACGAAATTAGATGGTGATACGCGCGGTGGTGCTGCATTATCTATTAAGGCTGTAACAAACACACCGATTAAATTTGCTGGTATGGGTGAAAAACTAGATGCAATTGAAGCGTTCCATCCAGAGCGTATGGCATCCCGTATTTTAGGGATGGGCGATGTCTTAACATTGATTGAAAAAGCGCAAGCTACAGTTGATGAAGAGAAAGCAAAAGAACTTGAGCAAAAAATGCGTACGCTTTCGTTTACGCTTGACGATTTCCTAGAACAACTTGGACAAGTGCGTCAACTTGGGCCGCTTGATGAATTGTTAGGAATGCTTCCTGGTGCAAATAAAATTAAAGGGCTGAAAAATGCGCAAGTTGATGAAAAACAAATTGGGCATATTGAGGCAATTATTCGTTCTATGACTAAATTAGAACGAGAACAACCGGAAATAATCAATGCTAGTCGCAAAAAGCGCATTGCCAAAGGTAGCGGTACAACTGTACAAGAAATCAATCGTCTAATCAAACAATTCGATGACATGAAAAAAATGATGAAGACGATGACTGGAATGCAAAAAGGCAAGAAAAAAGGACTAGGTGGATTGAAGTTTCCATTCATGTAAGGAAAAAAAGATGGCTCTGTTAAGAAAAAATACTTTACAAAGCAATAGTCTTTTTGCTAATATAATTATCTGTGTGAAATAAATTCGGAGGTGCTTTATAAATGGCAGTTAAAATTCGTTTAAAACGTATGGGAGCTAAAAAAACTCCTTTCTATCGTGTAGTTGTTGCAGATTCTCGTTCTCCTCGTGACGGACGTTTCATTGAGGAAATCGGAACTTACAATCCAGTTGCTCAACCAGCTGAAGTTAAGATCAACGAAGAAGCAGCATTAAAATGGTTAGGAAATGGTGCTAAACCATCTGATACAGTTCGTAACTTATTCTCTAACCAAGGTATCATGGAGAAATTCCACTTATCTAAACAAGGTAAGTAATTGAGGCAATGACTATGAAGAAGTTAGTCGAGACGATTGTCAAGCCTCTTGTCGATCATCCTGAAGATGTAAAAGTTACACAGGAACTTTACAACGGAGAGATAAAGTATCGATTAACTGTACATCCTGAGGATGTTGGAAAAGTCATTGGAAAGCAAGGGAGAGTTGCGAAAGCGATTCGAATGCTCTTGTATTCAGTGGGACATCATAATGATGAAAAAGTAACACTGGAAATTCAATAAACGTAAAAAGGGCGAGGAGTTATTCCTCTCCCTTTTTTAACATTTAAATAGAGATTGCATGTTCCATCTATGAAATGGAGATGCTTAATTTATATAGAAACCAGGGGTGACATACTATTTATGACAAAATGGTTTAACGTAGGGAAAATTGTAAATACTCATGGCGTAAGAGGAGAAATCCGTGTTATTTCTCGTACTGATTTTCCAGAAGAGCGATATAAAGTAGGAAACACACTATACATATCGAATGAGAAAGACACAGACTACCTTCCGGTGAAGGTAACTTCTCATCGCCAACATAAGACATTCGATTTATTAACATTTGAAGGATATAACAATGTAGATGAAGTAGAGAAGTTTAAAGGTTCTTTAATAAAAGTACCAGAAGAGCAGTTAGGCGAACTTGCTGAAGGTGAATACTACTATCACGAAATTATTGGTTGCAGCGTTGTAACGGAAGAAGGAGAAGCGCTAGGGACAATCAAAGAAATTCTCTCTCCTGGTGCAAATGATGTTTGGGTGATTAAACGTCCGAAGGGTCAAGATCTTTTAATTCCTTATATTGATGACGTTGTACTTCAAGTTAATATTGAAAATAAATTAGTAACCATTCATGTAATGGAAGGGTTGCTATAATGAAAATTGATATTTTAACGTTGTTCCCAGACATGTTTACCGGTGTATTTGGATCTTCTATATTAAAGAAGGCGCAAGAAAAAGAAGCGGTAAACCTTCGTGTTGTTAACTTTCGTGATTATACAACAAGTAAGCATAATAGCGTAGACGATTATCCTTACGGCGGAGGAGCTGGTATGGTGCTTACTCCTCAGCCTATTTTTGATGCTGTAGAAGATTTGACGAAAGAGACAGAGCGTAAGCCGAGAGTTGTCTTAATGTGTCCGCAGGGCGAAAGATTTACGCAGAAGAAAGCGGAAGAGCTTGCAGAGGAAGAACATTTGATCTTTGTATGTGGGCATTATGAAGGGTATGACGAACGAATTCGTGAGCATCTCGTAACGGATGAGATTTCTATTGGTGACTATGTATTAACGGGCGGAGAATTAGCTTCTATGGTTATTACTGATAGTGTTGTACGTCTCTTGCCAGGCGTGCTAGGAAATCATGCTTCACAAGTGGAGGATTCGTTTAGTACAGGTTTATTAGAGCATCCTCATTATACACGTCCGGCTGATTTTCGTGGTATGAAGGTACCGGATGTATTAATGTCAGGGAATCATAAAAATATTGACGAATGGCGACATAAGGAATCTTTGCGCCGTACGTATACGCGTAGACCTGATTTGTTAGATGATAGAGATCTATCTAAACAAGAGAAAAAATGGCTTGAGGAAATAAAGCGAGAGCAGTAATAACTTCATATATTTGCTATTGCAACAGGCCTAGTAATATGCTATTATAACATTTGTGCTACTGAAATCAGTAGCCGTATTAACGATGTTCCGCTGTAATTTATTAAGACTTTATAAGAGCATCTGTTTAAAGGAGAGAATTTAATATGCAACAATTAATCGCAGAAATTACAAAAGGCCAATTAAAAACTGACCTTCCTTCATTCCGTCCTGGTGACACTTTACGTGTACACGTAAAAGTTGTTGAGGGAACTCGTGAAAGAATTCAGCTTTTCGAAGGTGTTGTAATTAAACGGCGTGGTGGCGGAATTAGTGAAACATTCACAGTTCGTAAGATTTCTTACGGTGTAGGTGTTGAGCGTACATTCCCAGTTCACACGCCAAGAATCGCGAAAATCGAAGTACTTCGCCGTGGTAAAGTACGTCGTGCTAAGTTATACTACTTACGTAACCTTCGCGGTAAAAAAGCACGTATTAAAGAAATTCGATAAGACATGTATGGGAGCTTGTAAATGCACAAGCTCCCTTTTTCCAATCTATATGAAATTTTGGTATAATACGAACAGCTTACATAACCGTGGAGGGGAAATGCATGAAAAAAGAGAAGAGTTCACTTTGGGAATGGATTAAAGCAATTTTGATTGCTGTTGTATTAGCTGGTGTTATTAGACAGTTTTTCTTTGCTCCAATTCTCGTAGACGGGGTATCGATGGCACCTACTTTACATGATCGTGATCGAATGATTGTGAATAAAATTGGTTATCACATTGGAGATCCAAAACGCTTTGATATTATCGTATTTCGAGCAACAGAAGATAAAGATTACATTAAGCGCATTATAGGCCTGCCAGGCGATGAAATAGAGTATCGTAATGATAAACTGTATGTTAACGGAAAGGCTTATGAGGAGCCGTATTTAGACAAGCAGAAAAAGCAAATTGCTGACGGACCGCTTACATATGATTTTAATCTTGAAGAAATGACAGGCAAGAAAACTGTTCCAAAAGATCAATTATTTGTTTTAGGTGATAATCGTCGTTTTAGTAAAGATAGCCGTTCAATCGGTACGATTTCAAAGGATCAAGTAATTGGTAAAGCCAATATGTTATATTGGCCGTTAGAAGACGCACGTATTGTGAAATAAATGAAAAAGAAGGTGGCAACATGGTAATTCAATGGTTTCCAGGGCATATGGCGAAGGCTAGACGCCAAGTAACGGAGAAATTAAAATTAATTGATGTTGTAATTGAGCTTGTAGATGCTCGATTACCATTATCATCTCGAAACCCAATGATTGATGAAATCATTACACATAAGCCGAGGCTTGTTGTTTTAAATAAAGCGGATATGGCAGATGATCGTTTAACAAAACAATGGATCGCATATTTTAAAGAAAAAGGCCATATGGCAATTTCGATTAATGCGCAAGCTGGACAAGGTATGAAAGAAATTGCAGCAGCTTGTAAAGTGCTTGTTAAAGAAAAATTTGATAAAATGGTTGCAAAAGGTATTAGACCGAGAGCGATTCGCGCATTAATTGTAGGTATACCAAATGTTGGTAAATCTACATTAATTAATAAATTGGCAAAGAAAAATATTGCTAAAACAGGAGATCGTCCAGGTGTGACAACAGCTCAACAATGGATTAAAGTTGGGAAGGAAATGGAATTGTTAGATACGCCAGGTATTCTGTGGCCTAAATTTGAAGATCAATTAGTGGGTCTTCGCTTAGCGACGACGGGTGCAATTAAAGATTCAATTTTAAATTTACAAGATGTAGCTGTTTACGCATTACGTTTTATGGAGAAACATTATCCAGAACGCTTGAAAGAACGCTACAATTTAAATGAGATTCCAGAAGATATTGTGGAATTATTCGATGCAATTGGAAAAAATAGAGGCTGCTTAATGGGCGGCGGAATGATTGATTATGATAAGACATCTGAGCTTGTACTTCGTGAGCTTCGTGGTGGCAAACTTGGAAAAATGACGTTTGAGACACCGGAAGAGTTTGCAGAGCAAGTAGAAGATGTGGAAAAAATAGAAGAAGTATAAGACGTGCGTTTGTGCGTCTTTTCTTTTTGGATACGTTTAAAAAGGAGCTTGTATAAATGCAAACAATGACGATAAAAGAAGCGGAAAATGTATTGAAAGAAATTATGAATGAAGAAGATGATCGCTTTCAACTGTTAATGAAAGATGAGCGAAAAGGCGTTCAAAAGCTCGTTTTGAAGTGGTATAAACAAAAAGAGTTAGAACAGAAAGAAAAAGAGAAGTTTTTTGAAATGTCCAAGTATGAAAATGCTTTGCGTGAAAAAGGGGTCACATATATCGCAGGTATTGATGAAGTAGGGCGCGGGCCATTGGCTGGGCCTGTTGTGACGGCAGCTGTCGTTCTTCCTGAGGATTTTTATATTCCAGGGTTAAATGACTCAAAAAAGCTGAGTGAAGCGAAACGTGAGCGTTTTTATGATGAAATAAAAGTACAAGCGATTGCAATTGGAGTTGGAATTGTATCACCGCAAGTTATTGATGAAATTAATATTTACCAAGCAACGAAACAAGCGATGTTAGATGCTGTTGCAAATTTATCTTATACACCCCAACATTTATTAATTGATGCGATGAAGCTTCCCACACCAATTCCGCAAACTTCAATTATTAAAGGTGATGCGAAAAGTGTTTCGATTTCAGCTGCATCCATTATCGCAAAAGTAACGAGAGATCGTATGATGAAAGAACTGGGAGAGAAGTATCCTGAATACGGATTTGAGCAACATATGGGATATGGCACAAAGCAACATTTAGAGGCAATTGAAGTGCATGGAGTATTAGAGGAACACCGAAAGTCATTCGCGCCAATTAAAGATATGATTCAAAAATAAGCTGTAAATATACAGCTTATTTTTTATTTTGGCATATAAACATTACTATTTCCGAAAAAGAATAAAGCGATTTCAGTTTTCTGACACTTTATTGTAGACAGCGTGCCAATCATCTTATACAATGGCAATGTAATGTTTTTTAAACATTAAAAAACTTTTCGAGTAAAACAGGAAAACAGGGGAGGATGGGACCATGAATATCCATGAGTACCAAGGTAAGGCAGTCCTTAGAAGCTATGGGGTTAGCGTTCCGAACGGGAAGGTTGCATTTACAGTAGAAGAAGCTGTAGAAGCAGCGAAAGAATTAGGAACAGATGTATGTGTAGTGAAAGCACAAATTCACGCTGGTGGACGCGGCAAAGCTGGCGGAGTAAAAGTTGCAAAAAATTTAGATGAAGTTCGTACATATGCAGAAAGCATTTTAGGAACTACACTTGTGACACATCAAACAGGTCCTGAAGGTAAGGAAGTAAAACGCTTACTTATCGAAGAAGGTTGCGATATTAAAAAAGAATATTATGTAGGTCTAGTTTTAGATCGTGCAACTTCTCAAGTTGTTTTAATGGCTTCTGAAGAAGGCGGAACAGAAATTGAAGAAGTAGCAGAAAAAACACCTGAAAAAATCTTTAAAGAATATATTGATCCAGCAGTAGGCTTACAAGGTTTCCAAGCGCGCCGAATTGCATTTAACATCAATATTCCAAAAGAGCTTGTAGGACAAGCTGTGAAGTTTATGATGGGCTTATACCGTGCGTTTATTGAAAAAGATTGCTCTATCGCTGAGATTAACCCACTTGTTACAACAGGTGAAGGTAAAGTTATGGCACTAGATGCAAAATTAAACTTTGATTCTAATGCGTTATATCGCCATAAAGACATTTTAGAGCTTCGTGATCTTGACGAAGAAGATGCAAAAGAAATTGAAGCTTCAAAATACGACTTAAACTACATTCCTTTAGATGGAAATATCGGTTGTATGGTTAATGGTGCAGGTTTAGCGATGGCTACAATGGATATCATTAAACATTACCACGGTGACCCAGCTAACTTCTTAGATGTTGGTGGCGGTGCAACTGCTGAAAAAGTTACAGAAGCATTCAAAATTATCCTTTCTGCCAAAAATGTAAAAGGTATCTTCGTTAACATTTTTGGTGGCATTATGAAGTGTGATGTTATTGCAGAAGGTGTTATTGAAGCAACGAAACAGGTAGGTCTTGAGTTACCTTTAGTTGTACGTCTTGAAGGTACAAACGTAGAACTAGGTAAGAAAATTTTAAATGAGTCTGGCTTAAATATTGTTGCAGCAGAATCTATGGCAGACGGTGCACAAAAAATTGTTTCACTAGTGGGCTAATAGAAAGCGGGGGAGAAAAATGAGCGTATTAGTTAATAAAGATACAAAAGTTATTGTTCAAGGTATTACAGGTTCTCAAGGTTTATTCCATACAAAACAAATGATTGAATACGGTACGAAAATTGTCGGTGGTGTAACGCCAGGTAAAGGTGGCTCTGATATTGAAGGTGTACCAGTATTTGATACTGTAGAAGATGCAGTGAAAGCAACAGGCGCAAACGCTTCAGTTGTATACGTTCCACCCGCTTTTGCGGCTGATGCAATTATGGAAGCAGTTGATGCAGAAATCGATTTAGTAGTATGTATTACTGAAGGAATTCCTGTATTAGATATGGTAAACGTAAAGAGATATATGGCTGGTAAACATACACGTTTACTTGGACCAAACTGCCCAGGTGTTATCACGCCTGATGAATGTAAAATCGGTATTATGCCAGGATACATTCATAAAAAAGGTCATGTAGGTATCGTATCGCGCTCTGGTACTTTAACGTATGAAGCTGTACACCAGTTAACACAAGAGGGTATTGGACAATCTACTGCTGTAGGTATCGGCGGGGACCCTGTTAACGGTACAGACTTTATTGATGCGTTAAAAGCATTTAATGAAGATGAAGAAACACATGCTGTAATTATGATTGGTGAAATCGGCGGTACAGCAGAAGAAGAGGCAGCTGAATGGGTAAAAGCTAATATGACAAAACCTGTTGTAGGCTTCATTGGTGGTCAAACAGCGCCTGCTGGCAAACGTATGGGCCATGCTGGTGCAATCATTTCTGGCGGTAAAGGAACTGCTGCTGAAAAGATTAAAACAATGGAAGCTTGTGGCATTAAAGTAGCTGAAACTCCAGCAGTTATGGGAGAAACGCTAATCTCTGTTTTAAAAGAAAAAGGTTTATTTGAGACTTGCAAAAACTATTAATCTGTTGAAAGACACCCTCTTACTTGAGGGTGTCTTTTTACACTTTTTCTGTTTACATAATAAAAATTATGGGTAAGGAGAATTGAGATGAAAAGAGAGCGATTATTACATCTTCATTACTTGCTAGCAGATTATTGGAAAGCGATGGAGAGGCTACTATATGTCGATCCAGAATTAAAGAACATATATACTTTTAACGAAAAACAAATGGAATACTACACTGGAATATCCTCGAAAAAATCTTCAGAACTAGTGAAATTTCTTCAAAGTTCAAATCTTCCGCAATATATATCTTATTTAGAGAAAAATCGTATTTTTTATATAACGATATGGGATGAAAATTATCCGCAATTATTACGTGAAATACAAGATCCTCCCTTCGTTTTATATGGAAAAGGAGAGAAAGATTTTCTCAATAAAGTAAATAAATTAGCAGTTGTTGGAACGAGAGAACCATCATTATATGGTCATGAGAGTTTGAAGTTTATTTTACACCCTTTATTAGAAAGAGAGTGGCTTATTGTCAGTGGGTTTGCAAAAGGGATAGATACAATGTCTCATGAGATTACAGTAAGGCATCATTGCCCGACTATTGCGATATTAGGGAACGGATTGTCGTTTATGTATCCGAAAGAAAATAGACATTTATATGAAATGTGGAAGGAATATATATTGTTATTGACAGAGTATCCTCCACACTATGCACCGAAAAAATGGTATTTTCCAAAAAGGAACCGGATTGTTAGTGGTATAAGTAAAGGTGTTTTAGTTGTAGAAGCCAAATCGAGAAGTGGAACACTTATTACTGCAGACCTTGCGTTAGAGCAAAATAGAGAGGTGTTTGCGCTTCCTGGACCTATATTTATAGAGGGGGCATCGGGAACGAATCATCTTATTCAACAAGGAGCAAAATTAGTAAGAAATGCAGAAGATATCTTGGAGGAGATTTTAAATTAACCTTATATTTTTAAATTTTTATTAAACAATTATTGACAAATGGTAGATTGGCACTGTATGGTATATTCATTCTTGATTGACAAAAACAAGAGAAATCAATAAGATTAATGAAGACTTGAATCCACCTCTTAAGGAGGCACTAGCATGTCAGATTACCTCGTAATCGTGGAGTCGCCTTCTAAGGCGAAGACCATTGAGAAATATTTAGGGAAAAAATACAAAGTTGTCGCGTCTATGGGACATGTACGCGATTTGCCAAAAAGTCAAATGGGGATAGAAGTAAAGAACAACTTCACCCCGAAGTATATTACCATTCGTGGTAAAGGTCCCGTCTTAAAGGATTTAAAATCAGCGGCGAAAAAAGCAAAGAAAGTTTATCTCGCGGCCGATCCAGACCGCGAAGGGGAAGCGATTGCTTGGCATTTAGCGAATACGTTAAATGTGGACGTTGAATCAGATTGTCGGGTTGTGTTTAATGAGATTACGAAAGATGCAATCAAAGAATCATTTAAACATCCTCGCGCAATTAATATGGATTTAGTAGATGCACAACAAGCAAGACGCATACTTGATCGTCTTGTTGGTTACAATATTAGTCCTTTATTATGGAAGAAAGTAAAAAAAGGATTAAGTGCAGGGCGTGTACAATCTGTAGCAGTTCGTTTAATCATCGAACGTGAAAAGGAAATTCAAAGCTTTGAACCTGAAGAATTCTGGACAATTAAAACAGAATTTGTAAAAGGAAAAGACACATTTGAAGCAAGTTTTTACGGTGTAGATGGTGAAAAAGTTCAATTAACGAATGAAACGCAAGTGAATGAAATAATTGAACAGATGAAAGACAATGCGTTTTCAGTTGAAAATGTAACGCGCAAAGAGCGAAAACGTAATCCTGCATTACCGTTTACAACATCTTCCTTGCAACAAGAAGCAGCACGTAAGTTAAATATGCGAGCAAAGAAAACGATGATGCTTGCACAGCAATTGTATGAAGGGATAGATCTTGGAAAACAAGGAACTGTAGGTCTTATTACGTATATGAGAACTGATTCAACACGTATCTCAGAAACAGCTCAAACAGAGGCACGTACTTACATCACTGAAGCGTATGGTACGGAATACATAGGAACAGAAAAGAAGAAAGAATCGAAAAAGTCAAATGCACAAGATGCACATGAGGCAATTCGTCCTACTTCGGTAATGAGAAAGCCAGAGGAACTGAAAAGTTTCTTAAGTCGTGATCA
The DNA here is from genome assembly GCF_050312695.1 of Bacillus sp. AF62. NCBI lineage: Bacteria > Bacillati > Bacillota > Bacilli > Caryophanales > Bacillaceae > Bacillus > Bacillus sp. AF62. The sequence continues at coordinate 106,206 of NZ_JBNPJZ010000076.1, forward strand.
ACTTCGATTATATAAATTGATTTGGGAGCGATTTGTTGCAAGTCAAATGGCGTCTGCTATAATGGATACTGTGACAGCGAGACTCATTAATAACAATGTTCAGTTCCGTGCAAGTGGATCGGTTGTAAAGTTCCCAGGATTTATGAAAGTGTATGTAGAGTCGAAAGATGATGGTGCGGAAGAAAAGGATAAGATGTTGCCGCCTTTAGAAGTAGGGGAAACTGTATTTTCAAAGGATTTAGAACCGAAGCAACATTTTACACAACCTCCTCCGCGCTATACAGAGGCCCGTCTAGTAAGAACACTTGAAGAACTTGGAATTGGAAGACCGTCGACTTATGTACCTACACTTGAAACGATTCAAAAACGTGGATATGTAGGTTTGGATAATAAACGCTTCGTTCCGACTGAACTTGGTGAAATAGTAATTGAACTTATTTTAGAGTTTTTCCCAGAAATTATTAACATTGAATTTACTGCCAATATGGAGCAAAGCCTTGATGAAGTAGAAGAAGGAAATGCCAATTGGGTGAAAATTGTTGATGATTTCTACGTAGGATTTGAACCGCGCTTAGAAAAAGCGGAAAAAGAAATGCGTGAAGTGGAAATTAAAGATGAGCCAGCTGGGGAAGACTGTGAATTATGCGGACATCCAATGGTCTTTAAAATGGGTAAATACGGGAAGTTTATGGCTTGTTCGAATTTCCCTGATTGTCGTAATACAAAAGCGATTGTGAAAGAAATCGGTGTAACTTGTCCGAAATGTGAAGAAGGACAAATTATTGAGCGTCGCAGTAACAAAAAGAAACGTCTTTTCTATGGATGCGGTACGTATCCAGAGTGTGACTTTGTATCTTGGGATAAGCCAATTGGTCGTAAATGTCCGAAGTGTGAAGGCATGCTTGTAGAGAAAAAGTTAAAAAAAGGCGTGCAAGTACAATGTATTTCGTGCGATTATGAAGAAGAACAACAAATGTGAGCGTAACTGCTCACATTTTTTTCGGGAAGAAAAGGAAAGGTGATATAAATGACAACACAAGTAGTAAACGTCATTGGCGCAGGTCTTGCAGGAAGTGAAGCAGCTTACCAAATTGCAAAACGTGGTGTCCAAGTTAGATTATATGAAATGAGGCCGGTAAGGCAAACACCAGCTCATCACACAGATAAATTTGCTGAATTAGTATGTAGTAATTCACTTCGTGCAAACACTTTAACAAATGCAGTTGGAGTTATTAAAGAGGAAATGCGTTTAATGGATTCTGTAATTATTCGTGCGGCAGACGAGTGCTCTGTACCAGCTGGAGGTGCTTTAGCTGTAGACCGTCATGAGTTCGCAGCTAAAGTAACAGAATACGTAAAAAACCATCCGAATGTAACTGTAGTGAACGAAGAGCTTACTGAAATTCCAGAAGGACCAACAATTATTGCAACAGGTCCACTTACATCTCCTGATCTTGCTGCACAATTAAAAGAACTAACAGGTGAAGATTATTTCTATTTCTACGATGCGGCAGCACCAATCGTAGAAAAAGACAGCATTGACATGAATAAAGTATATTTAAAATCGCGTTATGACAAAGGTGAAGCTGCATATTTAAATTGCCCAATGACAGAAGAAGAGTTTGACCGTTTTTATGAGGCTTTAATTGCTGCTGAGACAGTGCCTTTAAAAGAGTTTGAAAAAGAAATTTTCTTTGAAGGTTGTATGCCAGTAGAAGTTATGGCAAGTAGAGGGAGACAGACGCTAGTATTTGGACCTATGAAACCTGTTGGATTGGAAGATCCAAAAACAGGAAAAACGCCATATGCTGTTGTTCAGTTGCGTCAAGATGATGCAGCGGGAACTTTATACAATATCGTAGGTTTCCAAACGCATTTAAAATGGGGACCACAAAAAGAAGTGCTACAGTTAATTCCGGGACTGGAAAATGCAGAGATTGTACGTTATGGTGTAATGCATCGTAATACGTTTATTAATTCACCTAATTTGCTTCGTCCAACATATCAATATAAACAACGTGATGATTTATTCTTCGCTGGTCAAATGACTGGAGTAGAGGGATATGTTGAATCAGCAGCATCAGGATTATTAGCGGGAATTAATGCTGCACGTCTTGTGCAAGGTGAAGAGCCAGTTGTATTACCGTCAGTAACTGCAATGGGTAGCATGGCAAATTACATTACGGCAACGAATGCTAAAAACTTCCAACCGATGAATGCGAACTTCGGTCTATTTGCACCGTTAGAGAAAAAGATCAAAAAGAAAGCGGAACGAAATGAAGCATACGCAACACGCGCTTTAGAAACAATTCAAAATTTTGTAAATATTTAGTTAAATTTCTTGCAAAGGCTACTAAGTTGTGATATGATTTAGTAGCCTTTATTGAGGTGAGTTGTGTGAATGTGAAGAAATTGTTACAATTATTCGTTGGATATTTACAAATTGAAAGAAATTATTCAAAATATACAATTGCAAGTTATCAAAATGATTTAGAACATTTTGTGCAATTTATGGAGCGAGAAGGCATATCCTCTTTTTTAGACGTTACATACGCGGATGTTCGTTTGTACTTAACGACGTTGCACGATGAAAAGTTAGCCCGTAAATCTGTCGCAAGAAAAGTATCAAGCTTACGAAGTTTATATCGTTTTTTGATGCGTGAAGGTTATCGAAAAGATAATCCGTTTGCACTTGCGTCACTCCCCAAAAAAGAATTGTCAATCCCAAAGTTTTTATATGCTGAAGAGTTAGAGGAATTATTTGAAGTTTCTGACACGGGAACACCATTAGGTCAAAGGAATCAAGCTTTATTAGAGTTGATGTATGCGACTGGAATCCGTGTGAGTGAATGTGTCAATTTACAACTTACCGATATTGACTTTGCGGTGGGAACAATTTTAGTAATGGGAAAAGGAAAAAAACAAAGGTATATTCCGTTCGGAAGCTATGCGCAAGATTCTTTAATTACTTATATAGAGAATGGGAGAAAACAGTTAGTTAATAAGACTGACGAAGACTCTCGTATGGTATTTTTAAATGCGAAAGGTACACCGCTAACAAGTCGTGGAGTACGTTATGTTTTAAATGAACTCATTAAAAAGGCGTCACTGACAATGCGGATAAGTCCCCATATGTTAAGGCATACATTTGCTACACACATGTTAGATGAAGGGGCGGATTTACGTACTGTACAGGAGCTATTAGGTCATGAGAATTTGTCGACTACACAAATTTATACGCATGTCTCTAAAGAAAGATTGCGTTCTGTTTACATGAAGCATCACCCGCGGGCATAAATTGCTTTAAAAGCTATAAAAACAAATAAAGGAGTTTTTTCTATGGGGAATTTCCACGCTACAACGATATTTGCAGTTCATCATAATGGAGAATGTGCAATGGCTGGAGATGGTCAGGTGACAATGGGAAATGCTGTTGTAATGAAACATACAGCTCGTAAAGTTCGCAGACTTTTCCAAGGTAAAGTTTTAGCTGGTTTTGCAGGTTCAGTTGCTGATGCATTTACTCTTTTTGAAATGTTTGAAGGAAAATTAGAAGAGTATAATGGCAACTTGCAGCGTGCTGCTGTTGAAATGGCAAAACAATGGCGTGGCGATAAAATGTTACGTCAACTAGAAGCGATGCTCATTGTCATGGATAAAACAACTATGCTTCTTGTTTCAGGTACAGGAGAAGTGATTGAACCGGATGATGGTATTTTAGCAATTGGATCTGGTGGAAATTATGCGCTTTCTGCAGGTCGTGCTTTAAAGCAATATGCAAGTGAACACTTAACAGCGAAACAAATTGCGAAAGCGAGTTTAGAGATTGCTGGTGATATTTGTGTTTATACGAATCACAACATAATTGTTGAAGAATTGTAGAATCGTAAGGGAGGCATTTTATATGCATTTACATTTTACTCCGCGCCAAATTGTGGAAAAATTAGATCAATATATCATCGGTCAAAAAGACGCAAAGAAAGCGGTTGCTGTAGCGTTGAGAAATCGATACCGTCGCAGTAAATTAGCTGAAAATTTACGTGATGAAATAGCACCTAAAAACATTTTGATGATTGGACCGACAGGTGTTGGGAAAACAGAGGTAGCACGACGAATGGCGAAACTCGTTGGAGCACCTTTTATTAAGGTTGAGGCTACAAAATTCACAGAAGTTGGATATGTGGGTAGAGATGTAGAGTCGATGGTACGTGACCTTGTGGAAACATCGGTTCGTATCGTAAAAGAAGAAATGGTAGTGAAAGTTCAAGATAAAGCAGAAGAGCAAGCGAATCAACGTCTTGTTGAAATTTTAGTACCGAGTCCGGAGAAGCAATCTGGATTTAAAAATCCATTAGAGATGCTTTTTGGGGGCGCTCAAAATTCGAGTCAAACGTCTGATACACAAGAAGATGGTGAAATCGAAAAGAAACGTCAAGATGTGGAGAGAAAGCTTGCTGCAGGGCTTCTTGAAGAAGAGATTGTATCGATTGAAGTGACTGAGCAACAGTCGTCAATGTTTGATATGTTACAAGGAACTGGCATGGAGCAAATGGGAATGAATTTCCAAGATGCGTTAGGGAGTTTTATGCCGAAAAAAACAAAAAAACGTAAACTTTCTGTAAAAGAAGCAAGAAAACTCTTGACAAATGAAGAGGCACAGCGCTTAATTGATATGGATGAAGTTACACAAGAGGCTGTTTATCGTGCTGAACAGCTCGGGATTATTTTTATCGATGAAATTGACAAAATTGCTGGTAAGCAGTCGAATAGCGTAGATGTATCACGTGAAGGTGTGCAACGTGACATTTTGCCAATTGTAGAAGGGTCGAATGTTGCGACAAAATACGGATCAGTAAAAACGGATTATATTTTATTCGTTGCAGCTGGAGCGTTCCATATGTCTAAACCGTCGGATTTAATTCCGGAATTGCAAGGGAGATTTCCGATTCGAGTAGAATTAACAAAATTATCGACAGACGATTTTGTTAAAATATTAATCGAGCCTGACAATGCGTTAATTAAACAATATATGGCATTATTAGCGACTGAAGGTATAGAAATTGAATTTTCAGACGAAGCTATTCGTAAGATTGCTGAGATTGCTTATCAAGTTAATCAGGATACAGATAATATTGGAGCAAGAAGACTTCATACGATTATGGAGAAGCTCCTTGAAGATTTATCGTTTGAAGCATCTGAAATTACGTTAGAGAAAATAACGATAACTCCTCAATACGTTGAGGAGAAATTAGCAACAATTGCTAAAAATAAAGATGTGAGCCAGTTTATTTTGTAATAGTGTCATCAGGTGACTCGCCCTAGTTTCCAAGTGATGAAAAAATATGTGAGTAACATGTAGGAGGAACTTTTGAAATGGAATTATTAGCAAAAACAAGAAAATTAAATGCGTTATTACAGAGCGCAGCAGGGAAGCCTGTAAACTTTAGAGAAATGTCTGACACAATGTGTGAAGTAATCGAAGCAAACGTATTCGTAGTTAGTCGTCGTGGTAAATTACTAGGTTATGCAATTCACCAACAAATCGAAAACGAACGCATGAAGCAAATGCTTGCAGAACGTCAATTCCCAGAAGAATATACACAAAGCTTATTCAACATTACAGAAACATCTTCAAACTTAGATGTGAACAGTGCTTACACAGCATTCCCGGTAGAAAACAGAGAATTATTTGGTCAAGGTTTAACTACAATCGTACCAATCGTTGGTGGTGGTGAGCGTCTAGGTACTTTAGTATTAGCTCGTCTTGGTCAAGAGTTCTTAGATGACGATTTAATCCTTGCTGAGTACAGCTCAACTGTTGTAGGCATGGAAATCTTACGTGAAAAAGCAGAAGAAATCGAAGAGGAAGCACGTAGTAAAGCTGTTGTTCAAATGGCAATCAGCTCATTATCTTACAGTGAGTTAGAAGCAATTGAGCATATCTTCGAAGAATTAAATGGAACAGAAGGTTTACTTGTTGCAAGTAAAATTGCTGATCGTGTAGGAATTACTCGTTCTGTAATCGTAAATGCACTACGTAAATTAGAAAGTGCTGGTGTAATTGAGTCTCGCTCTTTAGGTATGAAAGGAACATACATTAAAGTGCTAAACGACAAGTTTCTACAGGAACTTGCTAAATTAAAAACAAACTAATTTATAAAAAACTCTCCTCGATCGAGGAGAGTTTTTTTGTGCAATGGATTGATGGTGCTTGTGAAAAGTGCCATAAGCGTGTTTTCTGGGAAAACTATTAATTGTGTTTTACTTTTTTGCTTAAAAGAAATGAAGGTTGGTAATACTAGAATTCGAGTATGAACAAAGAAAGTTTTACATTGTTCGCATTTTCGACTTGATTGTAATATTTCAGTATGATATAGTAAGCAGTGGTGTCAGTACAAAGTACACACGTTTACTGATTTAAGTGTTGGTGCTACGTTTGTAGTTTCGCTTAGAGATGAAGTAAACGGAGGATATCAAAAACCATTTAGGAGGAACTATATTATGTCAGTAATTTCTATGAAGCAATTGCTTGAAGCTGGTGTTCATTTCGGACATCAAACTCGTCGTTGGAACCCAAAAATGAAGCGTTACATTTTCACAGAGCGTAACGGTATCTACATCATCGACTTACAAAAAACTGTGAAAAAAGTTGAGGAAGCTTACAGAACGATGCGCGACATCGCTGCTGAAGGTGGAGACATCTTATTCGTAGGTACTAAAAAACAAGCACAAGAAGCTATTAAAGAAGAAGCAACTCGTGCTGGTATGTACTTCGTTAACCAACGTTGGTTAGGTGGAACTTTAACAAACTTCCAAACAATCCAAAAGCGTATCAAGCGTCTTAAAGACATCGAAAGAATGCAAGAAGATGGTACTTTCGAAGTACTTCCTAAGAAAGAAGTTGTTCAACTTAAAAAAGAGTTAGAGCGTCTTGAGAAATTCTTAGGCGGTATTAAAGATATGAAAGGTCTTCCAAGTGCATTATTCGTAGTAGACCCTCGTAAAGAGCGTATTGCAGTTGCTGAAGCACGCAAATTACACATTCCAATCATCGGTATCGTTGATACAAACTGTGATCCAGACGAAATCGATCACGTTATCCCAGCAAACGATGATGCAATTCGTGCTGTAAAACTTCTTACATCTAAAATGGCAGACGCGATCCTTGAAGCAAAACAAGGTGAAGAAACTGTTACTGCGTAACAAAGTTGGAAAGGTGATAAGGGGTTCGGCCTTTTATCACCTTTTTTAAGGTATAAACACCTTTATAAAAGGTATAAATACATATTTTAGGAGGATGAAAAATATGGCAATCACTGCTCAAATGGTAAAAGAATTACGTGAAAAAACTGGCGCAGGTATGATGGACTGCAAAAAAGCTTTAACAGAAACTAACGGCGACATGGAGAAGGCAATTGACTTCTTACGCGAAAAAGGTATTGCGAAAGCTGCTAAAAAAGCAGACCGCATTGCTGCTGAAGGTTTAACTTTCATCGAAACAAACGGTAACGACGCTTTAATCTTAGAATTAAACTCTGAAACTGATTTCGTTGCGAAAAACGAAGGTTTCCAAGCACTAATTAAAGAATTAGCTGCTCACTTATTAACTAACAAACCAGCTAACGTTGAAGAAGCTATGGCTCAAACAATGGAAAACGGTAAAAACGTTGAAGAGCACATCAACGAAGCAATCGCTAAAATTGGTGAAAAACTTACACTTCGTCGTTTCGAAATCGTATCAAAAACTGATGCAGATGCATTCGGCGCTTATCTACACATGGGTGGACGCATTGGTGTATTAACAGTTCTTGAAGGTTCTACTGATGAAGCTGCTGCTAAAGATGTTGCAATGCACATCGCTGCAGTTAACCCTAAATACATCGACCGCGATGCTGTAACAGCTGAAGAAGTTGAGCATGAGCGTCAAGTATTAACACAACAAGCATTAAACGAAGGCAAGCCTGAAAAAATCGTTGCAAAAATGGTTGAAGGCCGTCTAGGCAAATTCTTCGAAGAGATTTGCTTACTTGACCAAGCATTCGTTAAAAACCCTGATATGAAAGTTCGTCAGTTCGTTGAGTCTAAAGGCGGAACATTAAAAGGATTCGTTCGCTACGCTGTTGGTGAAGGTATCGAAAAACGCGAAGACAACTTTGCTGAAGAAGTAATGAACCAAGTAAAAGGTAGTAACTAATACAGATTAGGGAACACATTGTGTTCCCTTTTTTAAAATAAAGATGTAAGCAATTGGAGGTTCATTATGAGTAAACCGAAATATAATCGTGTCGTTTTAAAGCTAAGTGGAGAAGCTTTAGCTGGAGAGCAAGGATTTGGAATTAATCCAACTGTTATTAAGTCAGTTGCAGAACAAGTAAAAGAAATTGCAGAACTTGATGTAGAGGTTGCTGTTGTTGTTGGTGGCGGTAACATTTGGCGTGGGAAAATTGGAAGTGAAATGGGCATGGATCGTGCAGGAGCAGATTACATGGGCATGTTAGCTACAGTTATGAATTCATTAGCTCTTCAAGATAGCTTGGAGAATATTGGAATCCAAACTCGTGTACAAACTTCAATTGAGATGCGTCAAGTGGCAGAGCCTTACATTCGCCGTAAAGCAGTTCGTCACTTAGAGAAAAAACGTGTTGTTATCTTTGCAGCAGGTACAGGTAATCCATACTTCTCTACAGATACAACAGCAGCATTACGTGCAGCGGAAATCGAAGCAGACGTTATTTTAATGGCAAAAAATAATGTGGATGGCGTATATAGCGCAGATCCATCTATTGACCCAACAGCTACGAAATACGAAACGCTTACTTACTTAGATGTATTAAAAGAAGGTTTAGGTGTAATGGATTCTACAGCTTCTTCTCTATGTATGGATAATGATATTCCATTAATTGTATTCTCAGTTATGGAAAAAGGTAATATTAAACGTGCCGTTTTAGGCGAAAATATTGGAACAGTTGTAAGGGGGAAATAAATATGGGACAACAAGTATTGAAGTCTTCAAATGAAAAAATGGAAAAAGCAGTTGCTGCTTATTCTCGTGAATTAGCAACAGTTCGCGCTGGTCGTGCAAGCTCGTCTGTATTAGATAAGGTACAAGTTGATTACTATGGTGCACCAACACCAGTTGTGCAATTAGCGAACATTACAGTTCCAGAAGCACGTTTACTTGTAATTCAACCTTATGATAAAACTTCTATCGGTGATATCGAAAAAGCAATTTTAAAAGCAGATTTAGGCTTAAACCCTTCTAATGATGGAACTGTAATTCGTATTGCATTCCCTGCATTAACAGAAGAGCGTCGTCGTGATCTTGTTAAAGTTGTGAAAAAATATGCTGAAGAAGCAAAAGTAGCTGTTCGTAACGTACGTCGTGACGGAAATGATGATCTTAAGAAGCTTGAAAAAGCTGGCGAGATTACAGAAGATGATTTAAGAGGATATACTGAAGATATCCAAAAAGAAACAGATAAATATATTGCAAAAGTTGACGAAATCGCAAAAAACAAAGAAAAAGAAATCATGGAAGTGTAATAGCGATAACTTCGCAAATATGACCCTCTTCTTAAGGGGGTCTTTTTACACTTTTAGGCATACGTCTGCTTGTTGGAGGGTATGAATGATGTTTAAAAACTTTCCTTTTTTTAAAGGTAAAAAGGACACATCGTTTGATCATCTCGTTGAAGAAGTGAAAAAAGGATATATCCCAGAACATATTGCCATCATTATGGATGGGAATGGAAGATGGGCAAAGAGGAGAGCAATGCCTCGTATTGCGGGACATCATGAAGGTATGCAAGTTGTAAAGAAAATTACAAAATTTGCAAGTAAACTTAATGTGAAAGTGTTAACTCTTTATGCTTTTTCAACTGAGAACTGGAAAAGACCGAAAAAGGAAGTTAATTATTTAATGAAGCTTCCAGAAGAATTTCTAGGTACATTTTTACCAGAATTGATTGAAGAAAACGTACAAGTCCGAGTAATAGGGCAAAAAGATCGTCTTCCTACGCATACACGCAGAGCGATGGAGAAAGCCATGGAAGATACGAAAGAGAATACGGGATTAATTCTTAATTTCGCGTTAAACTATGGAAGTCGAGATGAAATCGTTTCTGCTGTGCAACATATGATGAAAGATAATGAGGAAGGAAAAATTCGTTCTGAAGAGGTAAGTGAAGAAATGCTTTCCTCCTACTTAATGACGAGTTCTTTACCCGATCCAGAGTTGTTAATCCGAACAAGCGGAGAGCTACGTATTAGTAATTTCATGTTATGGCAAATTGCATATTCGGAGTTTTGGTTTACGGATGTGTATTGGCCAGACTTCAAAGAAGAACATTTGCTAAATGCGATTACTGACTTTCAACATAGAGGGCGCAGATTCGGAGGCGTGTAGAAAGAGAGGGTTTGGTAGTGAAACAGAGAATTATTACTGGAGTGGTTGCTGCCGCGCTATTCATTCCCATCGTAATATACGGTGGCGTGCCTTTTACGGTTTTAGTGTATGCACTTGCTTCTATAGGTTTATATGAATTAATTCGTATGAATAAGCTTACGCTTATTTCAGTACCGACAGTTTTAGCTGCAGTATTATTGTGGATTCTTTTAATTCCAAGTAGTGCATCAGAACTGTTTACATGGATTGGATTAGGTAAATTGGAAATCACATTTGTGATTGTTTTATTACTTTTATCATATACAGTCCTTTCTAAGAATACATTTACTTTTGATAATGCTTCATTTTTACTAATGGCAACGACATATGTAGCAATGGGATTCTTATATTTAAATGAAACGAGAATATTAGGAATTAAATATGTGTTTTGTGCATTATTTGTTATATGGGCTACTGATTCAGGCGCATATTTCGTAGGAAAAGCATTAGGCAAGAGAAAATTGTGGCCAGAAATTAGTCCAAATAAAACGATTGAAGGTTCATTAGGCGGCATCGTTTGTGGAATTATTGTGGCACTTGTTTACAACGTGTTCTTCCCAGTCGAATCGAATGTAGTAATTTTAATTGTGCTGACAATTATCATTTCTATTTTTGGACAAATTGGTGATTTAGTACAATCTGCTTTTAAACGTCATTATGGCGTAAAGGATTCAGGTACAATTTTACCTGGGCATGGTGGTATATTAGATCGAACAGATAGTTGGTTATTCGTTTTACCAATTCTCTACTTCTTATTACAATACAATTAATAAATGAACGAGGGGTTGGAGTCATGAAAAACATTAGTTTATTAGGTGCAAGCGGATCGATTGGTACACAAACTTTAGATGTATTACGCTCGCACCCAGACCAATTCCGTCTCGTTGCTTTTTCTGTAGGGAAAAATATTGACTACGCAGTAAAGGTAATTCAAGAATTTTCTCCGCAAATCGTCTCTGTGCAAAGAGAGGAAGATGTTTTAAAATTACAAACTGTTTCTGGTAATACAAAAATTGTATATGGTAGTGAAGGACTTTTAGAAGTAGCATTACATCCAGATGCGGAGATTGTAGTAAATGCTGTTGTAGGTAGCGTAGGGTTGTTACCGACACTTCGTGCGATTGAGGCGAAAAAAACAATTGGAATTGCAAATAAAGAAACGTTAGTAACTGCAGGACATCTTGTAATGGAAGCAGCGCGAAAACATAATGTTTCGTTACTTCCAGTAGATAGTGAACATTCGGCTATTTTTCAATGCTTGAATGGTGAAAATGAAAAAAGAATTTCTCGTCTTATTATAACGGCTTCTGGTGGAAGTTTCCGTGATAAAACGAGAGATGAATTGCATCATGTGACCGTAGAAGATGCGCTTCGACATCCAAACTGGTCAATGGGTTCGAAAATTACAATTGATTCTGCTACAATGATGAATAAGGGACTAGAAGTAATTGAAGCACATTGGCTTTTTGGTATCCCTTATGAGCAAATCGATGTTGTTTTACATAAAGAAAGTATTATCCATTCTATGGTTGAATTTGAAGATCGTAGTGTAATGGCGCAGCTTGGTTCACCTGATATGCGAGTACCAATTCAATACGCACTTACATATCCTGATAGATTGCCTCTTTCAGACACAAAACAGTTAAACTTATGGGAAATAGGGACGTTGCATTTTGAGAAAATGGACCAAGAACGATTCCGTTGTTTACGTTTTGCGTATGAAGCTGGAAAAGCTGGTGGAAGTATGCCAGCTGTAATGAACGCAGCGAATGAAGTAGCTGTTGAAGCTTTTTTACAAAAGAGAATTGGTTTCTTAACAGTGGAAGACCTCATTGAAAAAGCAATGAACCATCACAATGTCATTGCACGTCCGAGCTTAGAGGAAATTCTGGAAATTGATGCAGCCACAAGACGGTTTGTGATGGAACAAATTTAGCAAAGGTGGTTATGGAATTGAATACAGCGATTGCCTTTATATTAATTTTCGGTGCACTCGTATTTTTCCATGAGCTAGGGCATCTATACTTCGCGAAAAGAGCAGGCATTTTATGCCGCGAGTTTGCGATTGGTTTTGGTCCGAAAATATTCTCATTTGAAAAGAATGAAACGGTGTATACGATTCGATTACTGCCTCTGGGTGGCTATGTAAGAATGGCTGGCGAGGATGCAGACACAGTTGAGTTAAAGCCAGGGAAAAAGGTTGGCCTTGTGCTAAATGAAAAAGACGAAGCTGTGAAATTAGTTTTTGATGGATATGAAAAATATCCAAATGTTCGTGTTATTGAAGTCGAACAAGCTGATTTAGAGCATAATCTAACGATTTCAGGCTATGAAGAGTATGAGGAAGAGCTTCAAACATTCCGAGTGAATGAAAAGGCTCGCATCATTACTGCTGGAGAAGAAATTCAAATTGCTCCATATAACAGGCAATTTGGCTCTAAAAAATTGGGTCAACGCGCTTTAACAATCTTTGCGGGTCCTGCAATGAACTTCATTTTAGCATTTGTTATTTTTGTGATTCTTGGATTTGTACAAGGGGTTCCTATTGACAAACCAATGGTCGGAAAAGTGATGGATAATAGTGCAGCACAGCAAGCTGGCCTGAAAGAGAATGATACAATTCAAGCGATTGATGGGAAAAACACAAGTACATGGAAAGATGTTGTTACTATTGTACGTGAAAACCCGAATAAAGAAATTACGTTACAAGTAAAGCGTGATAATGAACAGTTTAATGTGAAAGTAACGCCAACACTTGATAAAGAAGGAAAAGACGAAGTTGGTAGAATTGGTGTTTATTCTCCTGTAGAGAAAACAGTAATGGGTTCTATTAAATCAGGATTTGAACAAACGTACCAATGGACGAAACTAATTTTTGAATCTCTTGTGAAATTAGTAACTGGTCAATTTTCTATTAATGAGTTGTCAGGTCCAGTAGGAATTTATAATCTAACAGATCAAGTTGTAGATTATGGATTTACGCGTGTACTAAGTTTAGCGGCAGTTCTAAGCATTAATCTTGGTTTATTTAATTTATTACCAGTTCCTGCTTTAGATGGTGGCCGTTTATTCTTCTTCTTAATTGAAGCGTTACGAGGGAAACCAATTGACCGTCAAAAAGAAGGAATGGTTCATTTTATTGGTTTTGCATTATTAATGTTATTAATGTTAGTTGTAACATGGAATGACATTCGTAAGTTTTTCTTGTAAAATAGAATGAAACTAATAATGAAATAGAGCTCGTAGAATAAAATCCCTCACCTAATTCGAGGTGAGGGGTTTTACTGCGTGTAAGAGTAAAATGAAGAGGTGCAAATAAATGAAACAAAGTATGGTATTCAGTCCTACATTACGTGAAGTTCCAGCTGATGCTGAAATTAAGAGTCATCAATTATTACTTCGCGCAGGTTTTATGCGTCAAAATGCTTCTGGTATTTATAGTTTTCTACCATTTGGATTAAAAGTATTACACAAAGTAGAACGTATCGTTCGAGAAGAAATGGAGCGTGCAGGAGCTGTAGAATTATTAATGCCAGCTATGCAAGCTGCAGAATTATGGCAAGAATCAGGTCGTTGGTATTCATACGGATCTGAATTAATGCGTATGAAAGATCGTAACGCTCGTGAATTCGCATTAGGAGCGACACATGAGGAAGTAATTACGGATCTTGTGCGTGATGAAGTGAAATCATATAAAAAATTACCGTTAACATTATACCAAATTCAAACAAAATTCCGTGATGAGCAAAGACCTCGTTTCGGTTTATTACGTGGAAGAGAGTTTCTAATGAAAGATGCATACTCTTTCCATGCTACACAAGAGAGCTTAGATGAAGTATACGATCGCTTATATAAAGCATACTCTAACATTTTTGCTCGTTGTGGCTTGAATTTCCGTGCAGTTATTGCTGATTCTGGAGCAATGGGCGGAAAAGATACACATGAATTTATGGTATTATCTGATGTTGGTGAAGATACAATTGCATACTCTGACACATCTGATTATGCAGCAAACATCGAAATGGCTCCTGTTGTAGATACGTATACGAAGAGTGACGAAGCAGAAAAAGCTCTTGAAAAAGTAGCAACACCAGACCAAAAAGCAATTGAAGAAGTATCTGCATTCTTAAACATTGTAGCTGACAAGTGCATTAAGTCTATGGTATTTAAAGTAGATGAGAAATTAGTAGTTGTACTTGTTCGTGGTGATCACGAAGTAAACGATGTGAAAGTGAAAAATGTATACGGCGCTTCAGTTGTTGAGCTTGCTTCTCATGAAGAAGTAAAAGAATTATTAAATTGTGAAATTGGTTCATTAGGGCCGATTGGTGTAACAGGTGATATTGAAATTATTGCTGATCACGCTGTAGCATCAATTGTTAACGGATGTTCAGGAGCGAACGAAGAAGGATTCCATTATGTAAATGTAAATCCAGAACGTGACTTTAAAGTAAGTCAATATACAGATTTACGCTTCATTCAAGAAGGAGACCAATCTCCAGATGGAAACGGAACAATTCTTTTCGCACGCGGAATTGAAGTTGGTCATGTATTCAAATTAGGAACTCGTTATAGTGAAGCAATGAACGCGACATTCCTAGATGAAAACGGAAAAACACAACCACTTATTATGGGTTGTTACGGTATCGGTGTATCTCGTACAGTGGCAGCAATTGCAGAGCAGTTTAACGATGAGAACGGCTTAGTTTGGCCAAAAGCTGTAGCACCATTCCATGTGCATGTAATTCCAGTAAATATGAAATCTGATGCACAACGTGAAATGGGTGAAAATATCTACAACTCATTACAAGAACAAGGCTATGAAGTGTTATTAGACGATCGTGCAGAACGTGCAGGTGTTAAGTTTGCAGATGCAGATTTATTCGGTCTTCCAGTTCGCGTTACAGTTGGTAAAAAAGCAGACGAAGGTATTGTAGAAGTGAAAGTACGTGCTACAGGTGAGTCTGAAGAAGTAAAAGTAGAAGAACTTCAAACATATATTACAAATATTTTAAAATAAGAAGAGGTACCTCGTAATGGGGTACCTTCTCTTTCTTTGTAAACGTATTTTGTAAAAGAAGAAGGAAGAAATCTTTCTTTGTAGTACGTTTCAATTTATAATAGCAAATGGAAGGAGAGTGCTTATGTCTTTAACAAATGAACAACAAGAGCGATTTCAAATTTTGCTCCAGCAGTTGCAAATACCAGACGACCTTATAAATCAATATTTACAAGGCGGTGGTATTGAAAGGCTCGTTATTGATAAAGCGAATAAAAGTTGGCATTTTGATTTACAAGTGCCACGTATTTTGCCTACAGAATTATATGAATTGCTAGAAACAAAGCTTAAGCAATCATTTTCTCATATTGCAAGAACAACATTTGCATTAGAAACAGAGAATAAACAATTTACAGAAGAAGAAGTAAGGGCGTATTGGCCACTTTGTACGGAACGAATTACATTTTCACCCATGTTCGCGTACTTAAAGAAGCAACTTCCGCAGGTGAATGGAGTGAAGTTGTTGATAAATGTAAATAACGAGTTGGAGTCTACTGCTTTAAAGAAAAACGTTGCGAAACCAGTGGGGGATCAATACGAAGTTTTTGGATTCCCGCGTTTCCAGTTAGACACACATATACAGCAAAATGCAGAAGAAATGCAAAAGTTTCGTGAGCAAACTCAGCAAGAAGACCGCGAGCGTGTTATACAAGCTATGGAAGAAATGGCGAAGAAGCAAGCTGAAGAAAGTAGCGTTGTGCATGAAGGACCGATTACACTCGGGTATCTTATTAAGCCGGATGAAGAGATTACACCGATGCGAGAAATTCAAGATGAAGAAAGAAGAAAAACGGTTCAAGGATATGTCTTCCATGTAGAAACAAAAGAGCTTCGTAGTGGGCGTACGTTATTAACTTTAAAAATAACGGATTATACGGATTCTATTATGATCAAAATGTTCTCGCGTGACAAAGAAGATATTCCAATGCTGCAATCCTTGAAAAAAGGAATGTGGGTGAAAGCGCGTGGTTCTGTTCAAAACGATACATTCGTTCGAGATTTAGTAATGATTGCAAATGATATTAATGAAATAACAGGGCCGTCTCGTAAAGATAAAGCGCCAGAAGGCGAAAAGCGTGTAGAACTTCATCTTCACACTCCGATGAGCCAAATGGATGCTGTTACTCCTGTTTCTAGGCTTGTTGCCCAAGCTGGTAAATGGGGACATGAAGCTATTGCGGTTACAGACCATGCTGTGGCTCAGTCGTTCCCGGAGGCATATTCTGCGGGGAAAAAAGCTGGAGTTAAAGTTATATACGGTGTAGAAGCGAATTTAGTTAATGATGGTGTACCGATAGCGTATAACGAGGCGCATCGTTTACTTGCGGAGGAAACGTATGTTGTTTTCGATGTTGAGACGACAGGTTTATCAGCTGTATACGACACAGTCATTGAGTTGGCTGCCGTAAAAGTAAAGGGTGGCGAAATCATTGATCGCTTTGAATCTTTCGCAAATCCACATCAACCATTATCAGCGACGATTATTGAATTAACAGGTATTACAGATGATATGTTAACTGATGCACCAGAAGTGGACGAAGTGTTTAAAAAATTTGAGGAATGGATGGGTGACCATACACTTGTTGCCCATAATGCAAGCTTTGATATGGGCTTTATTAACGTAGGTTTTAAAAAGGCTGGGTTAGAAAAAACGAATAACCCCGTTATTGATACGTTAGAACTTGCACGATTCTTATTCCCAGAAATGAAAAATCATCGATTAAATACGATGTGTAAAAAACTTGATATTGAATTAACGCAACATCACCGTGCGATTTATGATACAGAAGCGACGGGATATTTACTTGTGAAAATGTTGAAAGATGTAATTGAAAAGGGATTTGAATATCACGATCAATTAAATGATAGCATGGGACAAGGGGATGCGTATAAGCGTGGCCGTCCAAGTCATATGACGTTACTTGCCACATCAGATGTTGGGTTGAAAAATTTATATAAACTTGTTTCATATTCTCACCTTAATTACTTTTACCGTGTACCACGAGTACCGAGGTCACTATTAAAAAAATACCGTGAAGGAATTTTAGTAGGAACGGCTTGTGATAAAGGTGAAGTATTTGAGGCAATGATGCAAAAAGCTCCTGAAGAGGTAGAAGAAATTGCACAGTTCTATGATTACATTGAAGTAATGCCTCCAGAGGTGTTGCGTCATTTAGTAGAGCGTGAACTCGTTCGAGATGAAGGACAATTAAAAACAATTATCTCTAACTTAGTAAAACTAGGTGAGACGTTAGATAAACCAGTTGTCGCTACAGGGAACGTGCATTACTTAGATCCAGAAGATGCAATGTATCGTAAAATTTTAGTTAGTTCACAGGGCGGGGCAAATCCGTTAAATCGACATTCATTACCGCCAGTACATTTCCGTACAACTGATGAAATGCTAGAGTGTTTTTCATTTTTAGGTGAGGACAAAGCGAAAGAAGTTGTTGTAACGAATACACAAAAAGTTGCGTCATTAATTGGTGATGTTCGTCCGGTAAAAGATGATCTATATACACCGAAAATTGAGGGTGCCGATGATGAAACACGTGATATGAGTTATAAAATGGCACGCAGTATATACGGTGAAGAACTACCAGAAATTGTAGAGGCTCGCTTAGAAAAAGAATTGAAAAGTATTATTGGACATGGATTTGCCGTTATTTATTTAATCTCACATAAGCTTGTGAAAAAATCGTTAGTCGACGGATATCTAGTAGGTTCGCGTGGTTCAGTAGGTTCATCGTTCGTTGCAACGATGATGGAAATTACAGAAGTAAACCCATTACCACCACACTATGTCTGTCCAAAATGCAAGCAATCTGAATTCTTTAATGATGGTTCGGTAGGCTCTGGTTTCGACTTACCAGATAAAGATTGTCCGACATGTAATGTGGCATATGTAAAAGATGGACATGATATCCCATTCGAAACGTTCCTTGGATTCAAAGGAGATAAGGTACCTGATATCGATTTGAACTTCTCCGGGGAATACCAACCACGTGCACATAACTATACGAAAGTACTGTTCGGTGAAGATTATGTATACCGTGCTGGAACGATTGGTACAGTTGCGGAAAAAACAGCTTATGGATATGTAAAAGGTTATGCAAATGATCACAATTTAACAATTCGGAATGCAGAGATTGACCGCTTAGTAGCGGGATGTACAGGGGTAAAACGTACAACTGGACAGCATCCAGGTGGTATTATCGTTGTGCCAGATTACATGGATATCTTTGATTTCTCCCCAATACAGTTTCCTGCTGATTCAATTGGTGCTGAGTGGAGAACAACGCATTTTGACTTCCACTCGATTCATGATAATTTATTGAAACTTGATATACTAGGACACGATGATCCGACCGTTATTCGTATGTTACAAGATTTAAGTGGTATTGATCCGAAAACAATCCCAACGGATGATCCAGAGGTAATGAAAATTTTCTCTGGTCCAGAAACGTTAGGGGTAACGGAAGAACAAATTAACTGTAAAACAGGTACACTTGGTATCCCAGAATTCGGTACGAAATTCGTAAGACAGATGTTAGAAGAGACAAAACCAACGACATTCTCAGAATTGGTCCAAATTTCTGGGCTGTCACATGGTACTGACGTATGGCTGGGTAATGCAAATGAGTTAATTTATAACGGTACATGTACGCTGAGTGAAGTTATCGGTTGTCGTGATGACATCATGGTATATTTAATCTATCAAGGTTTAGATCCATCATTAGCCTTCAAAATCATGGAGTCGGTTCGTAAAGGTAAAGGTGTACCGGAAGAATGGGAAGATGACATGAAAGGTAATAATGTACCAGGTTGGTATATTGATTCATGTAAGAAGATTAAATATATGTTCCCTAAAGCCCATGCGGCTGCTTACGTACTTATGGCTGTGCGTATCGCATACTTTAAAGTACATTTTGCACTTTTATTCTATGCGGCATATTTTACAGTCCGTGCAGATGATTTTGATGTAGAGGCGATGGCGAAAGGTTCAGCATCTATACGTGCAAGAATTGATGAAATTGCTCAAAAGGGACTCGATGCTGCGCCGAAAGAGAAGAGTTTATTAACGGTACTAGAAATGACACTTGAAATGTGTGAGCGTGGATACTCATTCCAAAAGGTTGATTTATACCGTTCGCATGCAACGGAATTTATTATTGATGGGGACTCATTAATCCCTCCGTTTAATGCAGTGCCTGGTCTTGGTACGAACGCAGCCTTAAGTATTGTGGAAGCGCGCAAAAATGGAGACTTCTTATCAAAAGAAGACTTACAGCAACGAAGTAAGGTTTCGAAAACAATTATTGAGTATTTAGATAGCCAAGGTTGTTTAGGAGATTTGCCGGATCAAAACCAATTATCACTGTTCTAATAGGTAGGAAAAGTCTTTGCAAATCAATATTTGCTATGGTATACTATAAACCGAGATAACCATGTCATGTATATTTTGTGAAAAAGAGAGTGGGGAAACCCACTCTTTCGTGTTACTATCTACATTTTATTCATGTAGATAGTAAAGACATTTCTGTCGTATATACATATTTTGTTACAAGTTTTACTTCTTAAATTTGGTAATACTAAGACAGATATTCCCTGCTTAACGGCAGGGGCTTTTGTTAGCTAACGAGAAAGAATAAGATAGACCGTCTTTATGAACGGGATCTTTTCTTGTAAATGGTACATGGCGGCAGGAAGGAGGCTGTTTATGGATAAGAAAGTCACAGAAGTTGTAGAAGCATTTGCGCAGCCAATCGTTGAAGAGTTAAATCTTGAACTTGTAGATGTAGAGTATGTGAAAGAAGGACAAGACTGGTTCTTACGCGTATTCATCGATTCTGAAAAGGGAGTCGACATTGAAGAATGCGGTGCGGTAAGTGAACGTTTAAGCGAAGCTTTAGATAAAGAGGATCCAATTCCTCACCTTTACTTTTTGGATGTATCATCTCCTGGAGCAGAACGCCCATTAAAGAAAGAGAAAGACTTCCAGCAAGCGGTAGGAAAACAAGTGGCAATAAAAACATATGAGCCGATTGATGGCGAAAAGATGTTTGAAGGAAAGTTACTTTCCTACGACGGTACTACAATTACACTACTATTAACAATTAAAACACGTAAAAAAGAAATCCAAATTCCAATGGATAAAGTTGCAAATGCGCGACTTGCTGTTACGTTTTAGTAAGAAGGGGGATCTTCATGAGCACTGAGTTGTTAGATGCTTTGCTCGTATTAGAGTCAGAAAAAGGTATTAGTAAAGATATTATTATTGATGCGATTGAAGCAGCGTTAATCTCTGCTTATAAACGCAATTTTAACCAAGCACAAAACGTTCGTGTGAGCTTTAACCCAGAAGTGGGAACAATTCAAGTTTTAGCACGTAAGGACGTTGTTGATAATGTGTTTGATCCACGTCTTGAAATCTCTGTAGAAGAGGCAAGACAAATTAATCCAAACTACCAAGATGGCGACGTACTAGAAATTGAAGTAACGCCAAAAGATTTTGGTCGTATTGCAGCGCAAACTGCAAAACAAGTTGTAACACAACGAGTTCGTGAAGCAGAACGTGGTGTTATTTACTCAGAATTTAGTGATCGTGAAGAAGACATTATGGTTGGTATTGTACAACGCCAAGATGCTCGTTTCATCTACGTAAGCTTAGGTAAAGTAGAAGCTTTATTACCTGTAAGTGAGCAAATGCCAAATGAGCAATATAAGCCACATGATCGTATTCGCGTATTTATTACAAAAGTAGAAAAGACAACAAAAGGACCACAAATTTACGTATCACGTACACATCCTGGTCTTTTAAAACGTTTATTCGAAATGGAAGTTCCAGAAATTTATGATGGAACTGTAGAAATTCGCTCTGTAGCGCGCGAAGCAGGAGATCGTTCTAAAATCTCTGTGCATGCAGAAAACATTGATGTTGATCCAGTTGGTTCTTGCGTAGGACCGAAAGGACAACGTGTACAACGTGTTGTAGATGAACTAAAAGGTGAAAAGATTGACATCGTTCGCTGGTCAAATGATCCAGTTGAATATGTTGCAAATGCTTTAAGCCCATCACAAGTTGTTAAAGTACTTGTAGATGAAGATGAAAAAGCAACAACTGTTGTTGTTCCAGACCACCAGCTATCATTAGCTATCGGTAAGCGTGGACAAAATGCGCGTCTTGCAGCTAAATTAACAGGCTGGAAAATTGATATTAAAAGTGAGTCTGATGCGAAACAACTTGGAATTGTAACAGAAGAAGATAGCGTAATCGCATTCGGATTCGATTCAGTTGAAGACGAAATCGAATAGAGGTGATGAGTATGAGCAATCGAAAAGTTCCGTTACGAAAATGTATCGCGACGCAAGAGATGAAATCAAAACGAGAGCTCGTTCGCATTGTTCGTTCCAAAGAGGGCGAAGTGTCTATTGATTTATCTGGAAAAAAATCAGGACGAGGTGCATATTTGTCAAAAGATAAAGAATGCATTATGCAAGCCCAAAAGAAAAACATTTTGGAACATCATCTAAAAGCGAAAATCGACAGTTCTCTGTACGAAGAGCTTCTTGAGCTTGTTGAGAAGGAGTCGAAATAAGTGTCCGATTGGAAATCGTTTTTAGGACTAGCAAATCGCGCTCGAAAAATCATTTCGGGTGAAGAACTCGTTTTAAAAGAAGTACGAAGTGGTAAAGCAAAGCTCGTATTGCTTTCTGAAGATGCGTCAGCGAACACTACTAAACGTATCACTGATAAAACGACGTACTACAACGTACCAATGAAAAAAGTCGAAAATCGACAACAATTAGGGCATGCGATTGGGAGAGACGAGCGAGTCGTTGTAGCTGTGTTAGATGAAGGCTTTGCGAAAAAGCTACGTAGCATGCTCGATACAAATTACCGGGGGTGAAGGTATGAGTAAAATTCGAGTACATGAATATGCAAAAAAAAATAATATCTCAAGTAAAGATCTTATGACAAAACTTAAAGAGATGAATATCGAGGTTTCGAATCATATGACAATGTTAGAAGATGAAGTAGTAAATAAATTAGATAATGAATATAACACTGGAGCGGAAAAACCTTCTGTTGCAGATGAGTTTGAAGTAGAAGAGAAAGTTGTTCGCAGTAAAAAGAACAGCAATAAGAAAAAGAAAAAAGGCAAAGGAAATGAAGACAAACGTCAAGATAACTTTGCTGGAAGACAACAAACGCAAATAGTAGAAACGCCAGATAAAATTACTTTCTCTGGAAGCCTTACAGTAGGTGAACTTGCTAAAAAGTTAAGTAAAGAGCCATCTGAAATTATTAAAAAGCTCTTCATGCTTGGAATTATGGCAACAATTAACCAAGACTTGGATAAAGATACAATTGAGTTAATTGCTACTGATTACGGTATTGAAGTAGAAGAAGAAGTAGTTGTAAGTGAAACTGAGTTTGAAACATTCATTGATGAGCAAGATGATGAAGAAAACTTAAAAGAGCGTCCAGCTGTTGTTACGATTATGGGACACGTTGACCATGGTAAAACAACATTACTTGACTCAATTCGTAATTCAAAAGTAACTGCTGGCGAAGCGGGTGGA
The DNA here is from genome assembly GCF_050312695.1 of Bacillus sp. AF62. Classification (NCBI taxonomy): domain Bacteria; kingdom Bacillati; phylum Bacillota; class Bacilli; order Caryophanales; family Bacillaceae; genus Bacillus; species Bacillus sp. AF62. The sequence continues at coordinate 129,296 of NZ_JBNPJZ010000076.1, forward strand.
ATTACTCAGCATATTGGTGCATACCAAGTTGAAGTAAATGATAAGAAAATTACATTCTTAGATACGCCTGGTCACGCGGCATTTACAACGATGCGTGCTCGTGGTGCGCAAGTAACTGATATTACAATCCTTGTTGTTGCAGCTGATGACGGTGTTATGCCTCAAACAGTTGAAGCGATTAGCCATGCAAAAGCAGCTGGAGTACCAATTATTGTTGCTGTGAATAAAATGGATAAACCAGCGGCGAATCCTGATCGTGTAATGCAAGAATTAACAGAATATGAATTAGTTCCAGAAGCTTGGGGCGGAGATACAATTTTCGTACCAATTTCTGCAATCCAAGGCGAGGGAATTGACAACTTGCTAGAGATGATTCTTCTTGTAAGTGAAGTAGAAGAATATAAAGCAAACCCAAATCGTTATGCAACGGGTACTGTAATTGAAGCACAGCTTGATAAAGGTAAAGGAACTATCGCGACATTATTAGTTCAAAACGGTACACTTCGAGTTGGAGATCCAATCGTTGTTGGAACTTCATTCGGGCGTGTTCGTGCAATGGTAAGTGATATTGGTCGTCGTGTAAAAGTTGCTGGTCCATCAACTCCTGTTGAAATTACAGGTTTAAATGAAGTACCACAAGCTGGAGATCGTTTCATGGCATTCGCTGATGAGAAGAAAGCTCGTCAAATCGGTGAATCACGTGCACAAGAAGCGTTAGTTGCACAACGTGGTGAGAAATCTAAATTAAGCCTTGAAGATTTATTCCAACAAATCCAAGAGAGCGATGTAAAAGAAATCAACTTAATCGTAAAAGCAGACGTACAAGGTTCTGTTGAAGCGATGGCAGCGTCACTTCGTAAAATTGATGTTGAAGGCGTAAAAGTTAAAATCATTCACACTGGTGTAGGTGCGATTACAGAATCTGATATCATTTTAGCTTCTGCATCTAATGCAATTGTAATTGGATTTAACGTACGTCCGGATGTGAACGCGAAGCGTACAGCTGAATTAGAGAACGTTGATGTTCGCTTACACCGCATTATCTACAAAGTAATCGAAGAAATTGAATTAGCAATGCAAGGTATGCTGGATCCAGAATTCGAAGAAAAAGTAATCGGTCAAGCGGAAGTTCGTCAAACATTCAAGGTAACAAAAGTTGGAACAATCGCAGGTTGTTACGTAATTGACGGTAAAATTACACGCGATAGTGGCGTTCGTATTATCCGCGATGGTATCGTAATTTTCGAAGGACAACTTGATACGTTAAAACGTTTCAAAGACGACGTAAAAGAAGTTGCACAAAACTATGAGTGTGGTATTACAATTGAGAGATATAATGACCTTAAAGAAGGGGACATCATTGAAGCATACGTTATGGAAGAAGTGAAGCGATGATTGTCGCTTCACTCTCATTCGAGTGTATGATTTACGATGTGCATTCTTTAAAAGAGAAACGGGCAATTTTGCAACGAGTGCTAACTCGTGTGAAACAGCGCTATAATGTAGCTGTTTCTGAAGTTGGGCATCAAGATGTATGGCAACGTACAGAAATTGCGATTGTTTCCGTATCCTCAAATCGTGTTATCTGTGAAAAAGAAATGAATCGTGTACTGGAGTACATCGATTCATTTCCTGAAATTGAACGTACGATAACACAATTGGAATGGTATTGAATGAGGTGAAGAGTTATGAAATTACGTGCAAACCGTGTAGGCGAGCAAATGAAAAAAGAATTAGGCGACATCATTAGTCGTAAAATTAAAGACCCACGTATCGGATTTGTTACAGTAACAGATGTACAAGTGAGTGGTGATTTGCAAATTGCCAAAGTATATATTTCTGTTTTAGGTGACGAAGAACAGAAAGAAAATACGTTAAAAGGTTTAGCGAAGGCAAAAGGCTTTATTCGTTCAGAAATTGGCCAACGTATTCGTCTTCGTAAAACACCGGAAATTACCTTTGAGTTTGATGAGTCTATCGGATATGGTCATCGAATTGATACACTTTTACATGAAATTAATAAAGACGGTAAACGTGAAGAATAATGGATAGACATTTGTCTATCCATTTTTTCAATGCAAAATAAGTTTTGGATATTTACTACGAAAGAATTATGATGAGGTGAACATATATGGAAGGTGTAGTATTATTACATAAGCCAAAAGGCATGACATCACATGATTGTGTATTTAAATTAAGAAAGATATTGCGAGAAAAGAGAATTGGTCATACGGGAACATTAGACCCAGATGTAACGGGAGTATTACCACTTTGTGTGGGGAGAGCAACGAAGATTGCACAATTTTTAACAAGTGAAACGAAAACATATGAAGGTGAAGTAACATTAGGGTTTTCAACAACAACAGAAGATGCATCTGGTGAAGTTGTGGAGAAACAAGATGTAAACCGTGTTATTACACGTAAAGAAGTAGAAGAGGTACTAGCGGAATTAACAGGCACGATTGAACAAATGCCACCAATGTTCTCAGCTGTAAAAGTAAACGGGAAAAAATTATATGAATATGCAAGAGCAGGACAAGAGGTGGAACGTCCAGTTCGTACAATTACGATTCATGAATTCGTATTACTTGATGACCGTGAAGTTTTTGAAGGAGAAAATATTTCATTCCGTTTCCGTGTAACGTGTAGTAAAGGAACATATGTAAGAACGTTAGCGGTAATGATCGGGGAGAAACTTGGTTTCCCATCACATATGTCTCACCTTGTAAGAACGGCATCTGGTGAATTTTTATTAGAAGATTGCATATCATTTGAAGAAATTGAAGAAAACGTGCAAAATGGAACAGTAGAGTCTATCTTCATTTCAATTGATGAAGCATTAAGTAAGTTTCCAAAAATGGTTGTAGATGAAAAGCAAGCAGAGAAAATCAAGAATGGTATGTTCTTAAAGAATGAATTAGAAATAACAGCACCATTTATTACAGTGTTTGATAAAAATGATCGTTGCTTAGCAATTTATGAACATCATCCGAAACATCCTGGCATGTTAAAGCCGATGAAAGTACTTGTGAATAATCAAGAACTAAAGCTATAATGAATTATTGGAAGGATTATTACAGAAAAAGGTGAATTCAAGCGTGAAACTTATTCATTTAACTCATCCACATGAACAAAATAAATTAGAATTACCACCTACTGTAATGGCATTAGGATTTTTTGATGGCATTCATTTAGGACATCAATGTGTAATTCGAACTGCGAAAAAAATAGCGGACGACCGAGGATATAAAAGTGCAGTTATGACATTTCATCCTCATCCATCTGTTGTTTTAGGGAAAAAGGATGCGCATGTGGAGTATATTACACCAATGCGTGATAAAGAAAAAATAGTCGAAAGCTTAGGAATCGATATATTATATGTGATTAAATTTGATGAATCATTTGCAGGGTTATTACCACAACAATTTGTAGATGATTATATTATTGGTTTAAATGTAAAGCATGTAGTAGCAGGGTTTGATTATTCATATGGACGTTTAGGAAAAGGAAAGATGGAGACTTTACCATTTCATGCAAGAGGGGAGTTTACACAGACTGTGATTGAAAAAGTTGAATTTCAAGAAGAGAAAGTAAGTTCTACAGCATTACGAAAGTTAATTCGAAATGGCGAAATGGAACAAATTCCATCTATTTTAGGTAGAGCCTATACTGTAGCGGGAACAGTTATACACGGCGACAAACGTGGGCGTCAAATTGGTTTTCCAACAGCTAATGTAGGTTTAAGTGATGAGTATTTATTGCCACCTGTAGGTGTTTATGCAGTGAGATTAAAAGTTCACGATGAATGGTACGATGGTGTATGTAATATTGGATATAAACCGACTTTTAAAGAAGATGAGCGTCAATTATCAATTGAAGTGCACTTATTTGAATTTAACAAAGATATATACGATCAAAATGTTACAGTAGAGTGGCATATGCGTATAAGAGAAGAGAAGAAATTCAATGGCATTGATGAGTTAGTTGAACAAATCGCAAAAGATAAGAAAACAGCACAAGAATATTTTGCGAGCGAAAAGAATATACTTGCTTTTTCAAATGAAAAGTAGTATTCTATGTTATGTACTTTATGACAACCATTGCTTGGCATTGCGACTCACCGACGCTTGCTAGGTAATTGGGGGTTTAATTAATAGGAGGTGAAATAGGATGGCTTTAACACAAGAGCGTAAAAATGAAATCATTGCACAATTTAGAACTCATGAGACTGATACTGGTTCTCCAGAGGTTCAAATTGCTGTCCTAACGGAGCAAATTAACACTCTAAACGAGCACTTACGTACTCACAAGAAAGATCATCATTCACGTCGTGGTCTATTAAAGATGGTTGGTAAACGTCGTAATTTACTAACTTACCTTCGTAATAGCGATATCACACGTTACCGTGAATTAATCACAAAGCTTGGCTTACGTCGATAGTCAAAGAAGCGGGAATATTCCCGCTTTTTTGTTAGGTAAAAATATATCTTCTACGCTTTATAGCTTACTTAATTTTAGGCAATACTAGAGGTAGAATATTGTGATATACTATCCATTTACATAGAAGAATTGAATACTTTAAATTGAGAGGGGTACTTAAATGAGTCAAGAAAAGCAAGTCTTCTCGATAGATTTAGCTGGTCGCCAGCTAACAGTTGAAACTGGTCAGCTTGCCAAACAAGCGAACGGAGCAGTATTAGTAAGATATGGCGATACAGCGGTTCTATCTACAGCAACTGCATCAAAAGAAGCTAAAAATGTAGATTTTTTCCCACTTACAGTAAACTATGAAGAGCGTTTATATGCAGTCGGAAAAATTCCTGGCGGTTTTATTAAGCGTGAAGGTCGTCCAAGTGAAAAAGCAATTTTGGCAAGTCGTTTAATCGACCGTCCAATTCGTCCGCTATTCGCAGATGGTTTCCGTAACGAAGTACAAGTTGTCAGCATTGTAATGAGTGTTGATCAAGATTGTTCTTCTGAAATGGCAGCTATGCTTGGTTCTTCATTAGCGTTATCGATTTCAGATATTCCATTTGAAGGTCCAATCGCTGGTGCGACAGTTGGTCGTATTAATGGCGAATTCGTTATTAATCCAACAGTAGAACAGCAAGAACAAAGTGATATCCACTTAGTTGTAGCTGGTACGAAAGATGCGATTAACATGGTTGAAGCAGGAGCAGATCAAGTGCCTGAAGAAACAATGTTAGAAGCAATTATGTTTGGTCATGACGAAATTAAACGTTTAATTGCATTCCAAGAAGAGATTGTACAAGCTGTAGGTAAAGAGAAATCAGAAGTGAAACTTTATGAAGTTGACGCTGATCTTAATCAAGCTGTACGTGAAATGGCTGAGAAGGATATGCATTCTGCAATTCAAGTACATGAGAAACATGCACGTGAAGATGCAATTAACGAAGTGAAAAAGCGTGTAATTGAGCATTACGAAGCTGAGGAAGCTGACGCTGATACATTAGGACAAGTAAATGAGATTTTATATAAAATTGTAAAAGAAGAAGTACGTCGTCTTATTACAGTTGAAAAAATTCGCCCAGATGGCCGTAAAGGTGACGAAATCCGTCCTTTAGCATCAGAGGTTGGTATTTTATCTCGTACACACGGTTCTGGTTTATTCACACGTGGACAAACACAAGCATTAAGTATTTGTACATTAGGTGCATTAGGCGATGTGCAAATTTTAGATGGTCTTGGTGTAGAAGAATCAAAACGCTTTATGCACCATTACAATTTCCCATCATTTAGTGTTGGTGAAACAAGACCGATGCGTGGACCAGGTCGTCGTGAAATTGGTCACGGTGCACTAGGAGAGCGCGCACTTGAGCCTGTAATTCCATCTGAAAAAGATTTCCCATACACAGTACGCCTTGTATCTGAAGTATTAGAATCAAATGGTTCTACTTCACAAGCAAGTATTTGTGGTAGTACTTTAGCAATGATGGATGCGGGTGTTCCACTTAAAGCTCCAGTTGCAGGTATTGCAATGGGTCTGGTTAAATCTGGTGAGCATTACACAATTTTATCTGATATTCAAGGTATGGAAGATCATTTAGGTGATATGGACTTTAAAGTAGCAGGTACAGCACAAGGTGTAACTGCGCTGCAAATGGACATTAAAATCGATGGTTTATCACGTGAGATTTTAGAAGAGGCATTACAACAAGCGAAAATTGGTCGTGTGCACATTCTAAATCATATGTTATCTGTTATTGCAGAGCCACGTACTGAATTATCAGCTTACGCTCCAAAGATTATTACAATGACAATCAACCCAGATAAAATCCGTGACGTTATTGGACCAAGCGGTAAACAAATCAATAAAATTATTGAAGAAACTGGCGTTAAAATTGACATCGAGCAAGATGGTACAGTATTCATTTCATCAATAAATCAAGAAATGAACGACAAAGCTAAGAAGATTATCGAAGATATCGTTCGCGAAGTACAAGTAGGTGAGATCTACGAAGGAAAAGTGAAACGTGTTGAGAAATTTGGTGCTTTCGTTGAATTATTCAGCGGTAAAGATGGATTAGTTCATATTTCTGAACTTGCACTTGAGCGTGTAGGTAAAGTAGAAGACGTTGTGAAAATCGGTGATGTAATTACAGTTAAAGTTATCGAGATTGACAAGCAAGGTCGCTTAAATCTATCTAGAAAAGTATTGCTAAAAGAAGAGCAAGAAAAAGAAGCTGCTAAAGAAGAAAACAAACAAGAGCAGCAATAAGTAAAAGCCAGTTAAACTGGCTTTTTTTGTTATGTAAAAAACATGATGTTCATATATTTTTATGTCGGTATAGGTATAGTTTTCATTATAACGCTCAAATTAACAAAGATAAGAAGAAAATGTTTTTATATAGTTAATTTGGGAGGGTTTATATGAAAGTTCGTATATTGGCATACATATGTATATTTTCTTTATATGTCAGTTTAGGCTCTTATTCTGTTTTTGCACAAGATAACTTGCATGAAGAAATTCAAAAGCATGCAAAACAGTATGAGATTGCACCTCAAAATGCGATGATTGATAAAATATGGAAGGCAACACCTGGATATAATGGAAGACAAGTGGATATTGAAGCATCGTATAATAATATGAAGAAGCTAAAGGAATTTGATCAAAAATATCTTGAATTCAAAGAAGTCTCACCGAGTGTTCATTTGGAAGATTTATCACCAGCTCCAATTTATAGAGGGCATCCAAATAAAAAGATGGTAGGATTAACAATAAATGTGGCATGGGGAAATGAGTATTTGCCTCGCATATTAGAAATCTTGAAAAAGCATGATGTGAAGGCCACTTTCTTTTTAGAAGGACGTTGGGTGAAAGAAAATTTGCGATTTGCAAAAATGATTGTCGATGCAAAACAAGAAGTTGGAAATCACTCATACACACACCCTAATATGAAAACGTTATCGTCAGATGAAATACGAGATCAGTTACAAAAAACAAATCGAATGATAGAAGTAGCAACGAATCAAAAAGTAAGATGGTTTGCCCCGCCGAGTGGAAGCTTTCGAGATGAAGTCGTAAAGATTGCAGATGATTTTCAAATGGGAACGATTATGTGGACTGTAGATACGATTGATTGGAAGCGACCTGAGCCGGATGTACTATTGCAGAGAGTAATGAGAAAAATACATCCAGGTGCTATCATATTAATGCATCCTACTTCGTCTACAGCAGAGGCTTTAGAAACAATGATTATAAAATTGAAGGAACAAGGATATAAAGTGGGGAATATAACTGAATTACTGGATGAAAAACGTGTGGATTAAATACATTTGCATGACATTCATCCTTAAACTTGTTATCATTAAATAATAGCGTTTTATTTAGAGAAACTGGCAGTAGGAGGAAAGTTTTTGATTAAAAAATATACTTGTAAAAATGGTGTAAGAATAGTTATGGAGAATATACCAACTGTAAGATCGGTTGCAATTGGTATTTGGATCCATGCGGGATCAAGAAATGAAAATGAAAAAAATAATGGGATTTCTCACTTTTTAGAGCATATGTTCTTTAAAGGGACAGAAACACGTAGTGCACGAGAGATTGCAGAATCATTTGATAGCATTGGTGGTCAAGTGAATGCATTTACTTCAAAAGAATATACTTGTTACTATGCAAAAGTATTAGATGAGCATGCTAAATATGCTCTAGATGTTTTAGCAGATATGTTCTTTAATTCAACATTTGATGAGGAAGAACTGAAAAAAGAGAAGAATGTCGTATGTGAAGAAATTAAAATGTACGAAGATGCGCCAGATGATATTGTGCATGATATGTTAACGAAAGCAACATATGAAACGCATCCACTTGGATATCCTATTTTAGGAACAGAAGAAACGCTTAATACGTTTACAGGTGATACGTTACGTCAATATATAAAAGATCATTACACACCTGAAAATGTAGTTGTATCAGTTGCAGGAAATATTGATGAAGCATTTTTACAAACAGTGGAGCAATATTTCGGTAGTTATGAAGGAACAACAAACCGTGAACAAGTACATAGCCCAATTTTCCATTTCAATAAGGTAGCCCGTAAAAAGGAAACGGAACAAGCTCATTTATGTCTAGGATATAAAGGCTTACAAATGGGACACGAAGATATTTATAACTTAATTGTATTAAATAATGTTTTAGGCGGTAGCATGAGTAGCCGTTTATTCCAAGAAGTACGTGAGCAACGTGGATTAGCTTACTCGGTATTTTCTTACCACTCTTCTTATGAAGATACAGGTATGTTAACACTTTACGGTGGAACAGGTAGCCAACAATTAGATACACTGTATGAAACAATGCAAGAAACATTAGAGACATTGAAAAATACAGGTATTACAGAAAAAGAGCTTATGAATAGTAAAGAGCAATTAAAAGGAAACTTAATGTTAAGTTTAGAAAGTACAAATAGCCGTATGAGTCGTAACGGTAAAAATGAATTGCTTCTTCGTAAACATCGTTCACTTGATGAGATTATTGAAAGTGTAAACACTGTAACAAAAGAAAATGTGGACGGATTAATTCGCAACATGTTTACTGATGAATTCTCTGCGGCACTTATTAGTCCAGACGGAAAACTTCCAAAAGGAATAAAACTATAATCGATTTTTATGATGTATCTGATAATAACCTTCTCTCTTTTTAAATGAGAGAAGGTTATTTTTTTTATCCATATAGAATAGGTACTAATTATAGACAATGCAAATGAAAAATTCGGTAGGGGAGTGGAGTATGTATGCGATTAAGTGAATTAAGTGGTAAAGAGGTTGTAGATATAGAAAAAGCGGAAAAAATGGGAGTCTTAGGTTATATGGATTTAGAGATTAATGAGAAAGACGGACGAATACAAACACTTATAATACCTGTAGGGAAGTGGGGAGGTTTTAAAAAGGAACCACAAGAAGTAAGGGTGGCATGGAGTCAAATAAAGAAAGTCGGACATGATATGCTTCTTTGTGATAGTATAGATCGTTCAAATTCGGAGTGAAGGATGGCTATTTTGGTCATCTTTTTTTGTATCTACATAGAAACCTGATAAATCATATGTGCATTTGGATTTTCAATCACCATAAACTCGTACATTACATATGATGTGGAGGAAAAAGAAAAAGTAGGCACTTTTCTTATAAATGACAGAAAAAGAAGGTGAATTAGGGAATGTTGACTGAGATGCATATTGCTGTCATAGGAGGAGATGCAAGGCAGCTCGAAGTAATTCGTAAGCTAGTTGAATTAGATGCGAAACTTTCTTTGATAGGGTTTGATCAGTTAGATCATGGTTTCACAGGGGCAGCAAAAGAAAGTATACAAAATTTAGATTTCACTTCTGTAGACGCAATCATTTTGCCGGTTGCAGGTACAAATGCTAAAGGAGAAGTAGATACTATTTTTTCAAATGAAAAAGTTTCAATAACGAAAGAACAAATTGAAAATACACCAGAACACTTTACTATATATTCGGGTATTGGTACACCTTACTTGGAAAATCTCGTATCTACTACGAACCGAAAACTTGTTAAATTATTTGATCGTGATGATGTGGCAATATACAATTCTATTCCAACTGTAGAAGGTACATTAATGATGGTAATTCAACATACCGACTATACAATTCATGGGTCCAATGTAATGGTTCTAGGATTTGGTAGAACAGGAATGAGTGTTGCGAGAGCATTTCAATCATTAGGAGCCCATGTCAAAGTTGGAGCAAGACGATCTGAACATATTGCACGTATTACAGAAATGATGTTTTCTCCTTTTCATATGCAAGACATAGAGAAAGAAGTAGGGAATATCGATATTGTAATCAATACAATTCCGCACCTCGTTGTAACAGCGAATGTTATTGCAAAAATGCCAGCTCATACGTTAGTGATTGATTTAGCTTCTAAACCAGGTGGTACTGACTTTAGATATGCGGAAAAAAGAGGAGTCAAAGCGTTGCTAGCACCTGGATTACCAGGTATTGTTGCTCCCAAAACGGCTGGGCAAATTTTAGCAAATGTTCTTTCTCAGTTATTAGCAGCAGATGCAATTGCAAAGGAGGAAAAGAAATGAGTTTGAAGGGGAAACGAATTGGTTTCGGATTTACGGGTTCACATTGTACGTATGAGGAAGTTATGCCGCACTTAGAAAAATTAATTGCTGAAGGGGCAGAAGTACGTCCCGTTGTTTCATACACTGTTCAATCAACAAATACTAGATTTGGAGAAGGAGCAGAGTGGATTAAGAAGATTGAAGAAATAACAGGTTTTAAAGCAATTAATTCAATTGTTGGAGCAGAGCCACTTGGACCTAAAATTCCATTAGACTGCATGGTAATCGCTCCTTTAACAGGAAATTCTATGAGTAAATTTGCAAATGCAATGACAGATTCTCCAGTACTAATGGCAGCAAAAGCGACGCTAAGAAATGGCAAGCCTGTCGTATTGGCAGTTTCGACGAATGATGCTTTAGGATTAAATGGGGTAAATCTCATGCGCCTAATGGCCACAAAAAATATCTATTTCGTCCCATTCGGTCAAGATGCGCCAGAGAAAAAACCGAACTCAATGGTAGCTCGTATGGAGTTACTGGAAGATACAGTATTAGAAGCGCTGCAAGGAAAGCAATTGCAACCGGTGGTCGTAGAAAAATTCAGATATATGAATTAAAAAACGAAAAAAACGGACAATTTTTGATGAAACCATCATTCTTACTGTAGAATATGATAAAATTAACGTTATTAAGATTAGAAGGGGTATTGTATACTCCTTCTGATTCTAAGTTATAGAAGGATTGGTATCTAGAAAGGGGCATAGTGATGGAAAAGCAAAAAACTTTTCATGTCGCTGTAGTTGGAGCAACCGGCGCAGTTGGTGAACAAATGTTAAATACTTTAGAGAAACGAGAATTTCCAATCGGGAAATTAACGTTACTTTCATCTAAACGATCTGCAGGTAAGAAACTTGTATTTAAAGGCGAAGAATTTACAGTTCAAGAGGCAACTCCTGAAAGCTTTGAAGGAGTAGATATCGCACTATTTAGTGCTGGTGGATCTGTATCGAAACAATTAGCGCCAGAAGCAGCAAAACGCGGTGCGATTGTTGTTGATAATACAAGTGCATTCCGTATGACAGAAAACGTGCCACTTGTTGTACCTGAAGTAAATGAAAACGACTTAAAAGAACATAATGGTATTATTGCAAATCCAAACTGTTCTACAATTCAAATGGTAGTAGCTCTTGAGCCAGTTCGTCAGCAATATGGTTTAAAACGAGTAATCGTTTCCACATATCAAGCTGTATCAGGTGCTGGTGCGGCAGCTATTGAAGAACTTCATGAACAATCACAAGCAATCTTAAATGGCGAAGAAGTTAAGGCAAATGTTCTTCCTGTATCAGGTGATAAGAAGCATTTCCCAATTGCTTTTAATGCGATTCCACAGATTGATAAGTTCCAAGATAATGGATTTACATTTGAAGAAATGAAAATGATTAACGAAACAAAAAAAATTATGCATATGCCTGAATTAGAAGTAGCGGCAACATGTGTACGTTTACCAGTTGTATCAGGACACTCTGAGTCTGTTTACATCGAAGTAGAAAAAGAAGGCGTAACAGTAGCAGAATTAAAGAGCTTACTTGCAAATGCGGAAGGTATTGTTCTGCAAGATAATCCAGAAGAGCAGTTATATCCAATGCCAGCTACTGCAGTAGGTAAAAACGAAGTATTCGTTGGAAGAATCCGTAAAGATTTAAATAACGATAAAGGATTCCATCTTTGGGTCGTATCTGATAACTTATTAAAAGGCGCTGCATGGAATTCTGTTCAAATTGCAGAGCGCTTAGTAAAATTACAATTAGTGTAAACGGCTAAGAGAAGGTGCAAAATATGAAAATAATTGTTCAAAAATTTGGTGGCACATCAGTACGTGATGACAATGGACGTAAGCATGCGCTTCATCATATAAAGAAATCATTAGCTGCTGGTTATAAAGTAGTTACTGTCGTATCTGCTATGGGTCGTAAAGGTGAACCATATGCAACGGATACGTTATTAAGTCTTGTAAATCAAGAGGAATCTACTATTTCTAAACGTGAGCAAGATTTATTATTATCGTGCGGAGAGTTAATCTCTGCAATTGTTTTCTCTAATATGTTGAATGAGAACGGTATAAAAGCAGCAGCATTAAATGGTGCACAAGCTGGTTTTGTAACGAATGATGACTTTACGAATGCAAAGATTATTGAAATGAATTGCGATCGTATACATGAAGAGTTAGAAAATGTAGATGTAATCGTCGTTACAGGATTCCAAGGGCAAACGAAAAAAGGTGATACGACAACACTTGGACGCGGAGGTAGTGATACTTCAGCTTCAGCATTAGGTGTTGCACTTCATGCTGAATACATCGATATATTCACTGATGTAGAAGGTGTTATGACTGCGGATCCTCGTATTGTAAAAGATGCACGTCATCTTCAAACTGTAACGTATAACGAAATTTGTAACATGGCTTATCAAGGTGCGAAAGTCGTTCATCCACGTGCAGTTGAAATTGCGATGCATGCAAAAGTGCCACTTCGTGTACGTTCTACGTATTCTGATAGTGAAGGTACGCTTATTTCAGCATATGACGGTGCTACAAGAGGTCGTGATGTAGAAGAACGTCCTGTTACAGGTATCGCCCACGTATCAAACGTAACGCAAATTAAAGTGCTTGCAAAAGAAACGGCATATGATTTGCAACAACATGTGTTTAAAGAGATGGCGAACGAAGGAATAAGTGTCGATTTAATTAATATTTCACCTACTGGTGTAGCATATACGGTGAGTGATAATGTATCAAGTCATGCAGTTAAATTATTACAGAACCTTGGATATGAGCCAATTGTGACAGAGCATTGTGCGAAAGTATCTATCGTTGGAGCTGGAATGGCAGGATACCCAGGGGTTACTGCGAAAATCGTTACAGCTTTAGCAGAAAAAGGTATTCAAATCCTGCAATCGGCAGATAGTCATACAACAATTTGGGTTCTTGTAAAAGAAACTGATTTAGTGAAGGCTGTAAATGCATTACATAGTGCGTTTGAGCTTTCAAAAGAAAAGCAACTGGAACAATAAGGAGTGAGACCATGATAGATTTTGGGACAATTGCAACCGCGATGGTAACACCGTTTGATATAAACGGGAATATCGATTTTGCAAAGACAACGAAATTGGTAAATTATTTAATTGATAACGGTACAACAGCAATCGTGGTAGGAGGAACGACAGGAGAATCTCCTACATTAACTTCAGAAGAGAAGGTAGCGTTATATCGCCATGTCGTATCTGTTGTCGATAAAAGAGTGCCCGTAATCGCTGGAACAGGTAGCAATAATACGCATGCTTCTATTGACTTAACTAAAAAGGCAACAGAAGTTGGTGTGGATGCAGTAATGCTAGTAGCACCGTATTATAATAAGCCGAGTCAAGAAGGAATGTATCAGCATTTTAAAGCAATTGCTGAAAGTACGCCGCTTCCGGTTATGCTATATAACGTTCCAGGACGATCTATTGTACAAATCTCCGTTGATACAGTTGTTCGTTTATCAGAAATAGAAAACATTGTTGCTATTAAAGATGCCGGCGGCGATGTGTTGACAATGACAGAAATCATTGAAAAAACAGCGGACGACTTTGCGGTATACAGCGGTGATGACGGTTTAACGTTACCGGCTATGGCAGTTGGGGCTAAAGGTATCGTTTCGGTAGCATCTCATGTTATCGGAAATGAAATGCAAGAAATGATTACAGCATTTCAAGCAGGAGAGTTTAAAAAGGCACAAAAATTACATCAATTACTTGTAAGAGTAACTGATTCGTTATTTATGGCGCCAAGTCCAACTCCAGTAAAAACAGCGTTACAAATGGTTGGATTAGATGTAGGTTCTGTACGTTTACCACTTCTTCCATTAACAGAAGAAGAAAGAGTAACGTTACAATCTGTAATGCAATCTATTCCTCGTTAATAAAAATGACCTAGTGTGAAACTAGGTCATTTTTTTATTGATATGAAAATGTTTGAATCTGTTTTAAAGTGAATCTTTTGTAAAATGATTTTAGGATCGCCTTTCTCGTCTGTATATGACCCTATAATATAGAAAACATTTTATGTTGAAAACGAGTATATTACGCTACGCGTTCTCTACTTGTTAAAGTATGATATTGTTCTTTCATTAATTTGGTTCCAACATCTTTTTCTCGATAATGGCTGTCAAATCCTGCTAAAAATTTAAGCTTATTAAATTTCTATTAGATTTTGTAATTCATAGCCTTTTGTCATGTAATGCAATGTTTATAAGAAAAGGATCTTACATCTTTAATTTTGTTGAAAAGTATTTGCTAGTACAGAAAATACTTTCGATTATGTTTTTATAGGAATTGCCTCAAATATGACGTAATCTATAAAAAAGCTTCATTTTATAAGTGTTTTTGTGCAATTCAAGAAAAAAATCTAGGAAATCCATCAAATGAAAGTAATTTAAAGTGTTTAAGTTTTTTTTCAAATAACATGGAGTATAAAAGCAGCGGAAATAAGCCATATACTTTTAGTGCTGTTCCTTTCTTTTACTTTTTCTTTCGCACGATTTAACTTGTGTTCTATTTCTTGTATCAGGTATAATATGGCTAAGTAGCTTAGTACGGGTATGCTTAGCAAAATTGGGAAAAATTATAATTTAATTAAATTTTCATATCATATCGAATAAGATATTTGATTTATATAATGAAAGAGAGGTGAAACCTGGTTTAAAAAATAAACAAGGACATGATATCGCATAACGGTAAGGACATTCGTCTTGGACGGTGAAAATATGGTGGTTGTAGAGTTTCCCCTGGTGTCTCTGCAATTTTAGTGAAATCAGTGTTTGCAAGATTTTTAAACCAGGCAACAACATGAAGAGAAAAGAGAATGAGTCTGTTAAAGTATTTGCTCTTGGTGGAGTAGGTGAAATCGGGAAAAACATGTACTGTGTTGAAATTGATTCTGAAATCTTTATCGTAGATGCGGGGTTAATGTTCCCGGGAGATGAAATGTTTGGAATTGATATCGTTATTCCTGATATTACATATTTAGTGGAAAATCAAGAGCGAGTAAAAGGTTTATTTATTACTCACGGTCATGAAGATCATATTGGTGGAATTGTGTATGTGCTTCGTAAATTATCTATTCCAGTCTATGCAACGAAATTAACAGTAGGACTTATACAAGAAAAACTTGGTGAAGCGGGCATGTTAGGCCGTGTAGACCTAAAAACAATCGATTCAAATTCAACAGTAGAGTTTAACACTACAACAGTGTCATTCTTCGGAACGACACATAGTATTCCGGATTCTGTTGGCGTTTGTTTCCATACATCAAAAGGTGCAATCGTATATACGGGAGACTTTAAATTCGATCAAACTCCAATTGGAAATAGTGGAGCAGATCTTGGGAAAATGGCGCAAATCGGAAATGAAGGTGTACTTTGCCTATTATCTGATAGTACAAATGCAGAGCGTCCAGGGTATACAGGTTCAGAAAAAGAAGTTGGTGTAGAAATTTCTAAAGTGTTCTACGGTGCAGAAGGTCGTATTATCGTTGCTTCATTTGCATCGAATGTACATCGTATTCAACAAGTATTTGATGCAGCTGCCGAAACAGGGCGAAAAGTAGCCGTAGTAGGACGTAGTATGGTGAAAGTAGTAGACATTGCAAGACGTCTTGGTTATTTAGATGTTCCAGAAGGTATGGTTATTTCATTACAAGAAGTAGACAACTTCCCAGAGAAAAAGGTAGCTATTTTAACGACAGGTAGTCAAGGTGAACCGATGGCTGCTCTATCTAGAATGGCAAAACAAGCACATAAACAAATTTCAATTCGTAAAGGTGATACTGTTATCATTGCTGCTTCGCCAATTCCGGGTAATGAAATATCTGTATCAAAAATTATTGATTTGTTATTTAGAGCTGGAGCTGAAGTTGTTTATTACGGCGAAAGAAAAGTTCACGTTTCAGGTCACGGTAGCCAAGAAGAATTAAAATTAATGTTAAATTTAATGAAACCGAAGTACTTTGTACCCGTACATGGTGAGTTTCGTATGCAAAAAGCACATGCGTATTTAGCTGAAGATGTAGGTATTACAAGAGAAAATATCTTTATCGTAGAAAAAGGCGATGTAATTGCTTTTGGTGACGATGAAGCGAACTTAGTCGGTAAAGTACAAGCTGGTAATGTTTTAATTGATGGATTAGGTGTAGGTGACGTTGGTAATATCGTTCTTCGAGATAGAAAGATGTTATCTCAAGATGGAATATTAGTAGTTGTTGTAACACTTGGTAAAGATGAAAAGAAAATTATCTCTGGTCCAGAAATCATTTCACGTGGTTTCGTATATGTTCGTGAATCAGAAGCGTTAATTGAACGATCTACAGAGATTGTACGTATGATTGTTGAGCAGTCAATTAAAGAATATTCGATTGAATGGTCAATGTTAAAACAAAATATTCGTGAATTATTAGGACAGTTCTTGTACGAAGAGACAAAGAGAAAACCTATGATTTTACCGATTATTATGGAAGTATAAAAAAGATCACCCTTATGGGTGATCTTTTTTTCTTTTTAACCCTATCGAATGAAATTTATAACTTAAGAAATAATAGTTATATACGAGTGAAAGGGGATGCGAAATGACAGAACGTGATCGATATACAAATGAAGAAAAAGAAGCTGAGCCAAAAGAAGCTGGAAAAGAGGCTTCAATAGTAGAAAAAATTCAACAGCTTGGACAGACAAATGTACCACAGATGAATGAATCACGTATTCATTGTTTAACGATTATCGGACAAGTGGAAGGTCATGTTCAATTACCGCCGCAAAATAAAACAACAAAATACGAGCATATCATTCCGCAAATTGTTGCGATTGAACAAAATCCAAAAATTGAAGGTTTGCTGTTAATATTAAATACGGTTGGAGGTGACGTTGAAGCTGGACTAGCAATTTCTGAAATGGTAGCTTCACTCTCAAAGCCAACAGTATCTTTAGTTTTAGGTGGGGGACATTCCATTGGTGTACCGATTGCTGTTTCTACTGACTATTCGTTTATTGCGGAAACTGCGACGATGACAATTCATCCAATTCGTTTAACAGGTCTTGTCATAGGTGTGCCACAAACATTTGAGTATTTGGATAAGATGCAAGAAAGAGTCATTCGTTTTGTGACGAAGCACTCGAAAGTAACAGAAGATCGTTTTAAAGAGCTTATGTTTGCGAAAGGAAATTTAACGCGAGATATTGGGACGAATGTAATTGGTGGGGATGCAGTAAAGTACGGTCTTATAGATGATGTTGGTGGTATTGGAAATGCAATTCGAAAATTAAACGAATTAATCGATGTTCGCGCGGAAGGTAGTGCAGAAGGGACAATGTTACAATGATTTTATATACAATTATGCCAGAGCAACTTGTGTATCCGGCCGATTATTCACAATGTGAAAGTCAAAAAGTTGTAAATATAAATGGTGTGGAATTAATGGTTTCTGAAGAGGAACATGGGTGTTATTCTATTGTACGTGTGCTAAGTACGGACCCACTTCACTATTTAGAGTTTGAGCCAGGTCAGAAAATAACCTTTTAGCAAAAAGAAGGATTTTGTTTAGAAGCTATGGTATAATATAAAAAACAAGACGGTTGAGCAGCCATGAGTAGGCTGCTTTCTTCTGTTTATTTAGCATTTTACAAGAAGTGTAAAAATAGAAGATATAAAGACCTGAAAAATAGAGAAAACAGACATATAAATAGAGCGTTTTTAGGAGAGCTTTACTTATATGTAGAACACGAGGTGAAGAAATGGCAAAACAAAAGCAAAGAGGGACGAAGGCAAAGGCAAGACGTACGATAAAGCCAACTTTGTATTATGAAATCGTCGGTTTAACTCTTTTTGCACTTTCAATCATTACGATTTTACAGCTAGGCGTTGTAGGGAAATCGTTTGTGTTATTTTTTCGCTTCTTCTTTGGTGAGTGGTACATAATTGGTGTGTTAGGTGTAATAGCTTTATCGGTTTCCTTTGTTATAAAACGCGGATGGCCGAACCTTTTAAATAAACGGTTAATTGGATTTTATTTAATTGTATTGGCAATATTAATGTTTAGTCATATTACATTATTTAACCTTCTTACAAAAGATGGAGCAGTGCAAAATACTTCTGTTATTGTGAGTACGAAAGATAACTTCTTTCTTGAAATGAAAAAAGGGCCAGATAGCGTTCATTTAGGTGGTGGTATGTTTGGTGCGCTTATGTTCGCGACATGTTACTTCCTATTCGACGAAGTAGGAGCCTATATCATTGGAATTATTTTAGTTATTCTCGGGGTACTCTGTATAACAAATAAACATATTGGAGAAGTGTTAGCTCCAGTTGGTAGAATTCTTAGAAGTCAATTTCAAGTGATACAAGGGGATTATAAAGATTGGAGATCCAAAAGAACGGCTGAACAAACAGAAAAGAAAAAAACAACAAGAAGTACAAGAAGCAAACGTGCTGCAGAACAAGAAGAAGTTATTGAGCCGATGGAAGAAATCCAAATTGATCCGCCAATTATTTCAAATTTCACTGAGAATTATCCTGTAAATGAAGAAGAGGATAAACGAATTGAAGTAGAGCAAGAAGATTTGATCACTTCACCGTTTATTGAAGAGACTCCACCAATTGAAGAATCAAAGAAAAAGCGTGGAGAAAAAATCGTTGAATCGTTAGAGAGTGAAGCGCAAGCACCTCCTATGCAATTTTCAAATGTAGAAAATAAAGATTACAAGCTTCCTTCACTTGATATATTAAAATTTCCAAAGAATAAGCAAGTTACAAATGAAAACGCGGAAATTTATGAGAATGCTCGTAAATTAGAACGTACATTCCAAAGTTTCGGAGTGAAAGCGAAAGTAACCAAAGTGCATAGAGGTCCTGCAGTTACAAAATATGAAGTGTATCCTGATATGGGGGTAAAGGTAAGCAAAATTGTCAGTTTAAGTGATGATTTAGCCCTTGCTTTAGCTGCAAAGGACATTCGTATTGAGGCGCCAATTCCCGGGAAATCAGCTGTAGGGATCGAAGTTCCGAACTCAGAAGTTTCGATGGTAACGCTGAGGGAAGTTCTTGATTCTAAGGCTAATAATCATCCGGAAGAGAAGTTGTTAATTGGTCTTGGCCGAGATATTACAGGTGAAGCTGTATTAGCCCGTTTAAATAAAATGCCCCATTTACTCGTAGCTGGTGCGACAGGTAGCGGGAAAAGTGTATGTATTAATGGTATTATTGTTAGTATTTTAATGCGTGCAAAACCGCATGAAGTAAAATTAATGATGATTGACCCGAAAATGGTAGAGTTAAATGTATATAACGGTGTGCCTCATTTGTTAACGCCAGTTGTAACTGATCCGAAAAAAGCATCGCAAGCATTGAAAAAAGTTGTGAGTGAGATGGAACGTCGTTATGAATTATTTGCTCATAGTGGTACACGTAACATTGAAGGATACAATGATTATATAAAAGAACATAATAGTCAATCAGAAGCGAAACAACCCGAATTACCGTATATTGTAGTAATTGTGGACGAGTTAGCAGATTTAATGATGGTTGCTTCGTCTGATGTAGAGGATGCGATTATGCGTCTAGCGCAAATGGCTCGTGCTGCTGGTATTCATTTAATTATTGCAACGCAACGTCCGTCAGTTGACGTTATTACGGGTGTTATTAAAGCAAATATTCCATCACGTATTGCATTCGCTGTATCTTCTCAAACAGATTCTCGTACAATTCTTGACGGTGGTGGTGCAGAAAAGCTACTAGGTCGTGGCGACATGCTGTTTATACCAATTGGTGCATCGAAACCTGTACGTGTACAAGGCGCATTTTTATCAGATGATGAAGTTGAGAGAGTTGTAGAATATGTTATTGGACAGCAAAAAGCACAATATCAAGAAGATATGATTCCGCAAGATGTTCCTGATACGAAGCAGGAAGTAGAAGATGAATTATATGATGAAGCGGTTCAACTTGTAGTGGAAATGCAAACAGCATCTGTTTCTATGCTACAACGTAGGTTTAGAGTAGGTTATACGCGAGCTGCTCGTCTAATTGATGCAATGGAAATGAATGGTGTAGTAGGTCCATATGAAGGTAGTAAACCGAGAGAAGTACTCATTAATGATGTACAAGAAAAAAGTTCTTAAAAAAAGCCTAATTGTTTTTACAATTAGGCTTTTTTATATAGTGTTTTTGTTATATACTATACTCAGCAATAAAGAAAGGGCTTACATTTATAGGGTCCCTATAGAATACGAATACTTTGAGTATGTTTTATGTAAATGTTCGATATTTAATGCAGAAAAATGTTGGATTTTGTTGACACGTATGAGAGCAAGTGGTAAGATTACTTCGAAAAGAATCACTGCCTCATATAATCTTGGAGATAAGGTCCATAAGTTTCTACCTGGCAACCATGAATTGCTAGACTATGAGGGGAAAAGTGTGTAACAAAGGATGTAAAGGATCTTTGTGCCGAACTTTTTCTCGAAATGAGGAATGTTTATGGTGCAAAGTTTTTTTTATACAGTAAAGAGTGAAAATTTCATCTTAAAAAATTATTATTATTTATTCGACAATTGCGCTTATTTTTAGTAGTTAGTCATTTGTACTATGTTGTAAGTTGAAAAAAGAGAAAAGAAGTCTTACATCAGAGGTCGAATAATTGAAATGCGGGGGAGTCTTATGTCAGTAAAATCCGATAGTCGTCACCTATATTTACGGGTGATTGATCACATCAAAGAAAAAATTAAAGATGGGGCTTATAAAGAACGACAAAAGTTACCATCAGAGTTTGATTTAGCGAAAGAACTTGGCGTAAGTAGAGCGACTTTAAGGGAAGCATTACGTATTTTAGAAGAAGAAAATGTTGTCATTCGTAGACATGGTGTAGGGACATTTGTAAATGCAAAGCCATTATTTTCTTCTGGAATAGAACAACTTTCTAGTATTACAGATATGATTTCTAGTGTGGGGAAAACACCAGGAACAATCTTTTTATCATCATCTACTACAACTTTAACTGAAGAGGAAAAAGAGAAGTTTAATAGTGAAGATGGTTTTAATGCAGTGATGATTGAACGCGTGCGTACAGCAGATGGGGAACCTGTTGTGTATTGTATCGATAAACTTGCAAAAGAAATATTGCCAGATTTATCGGGTTACAATGAGGAATCATTATTAACGGTGATACATAATAACACGCATAAGCGCATAACATATGCGGTTGCTCACATTGAGCCAATTGGCTATCATCCGAAAATCTCACCGATTTTAGAATGTGAGCCTGAAACAGCACTGCTTGTATTAAAACAAATGCACTATGATCAAAATGATGAGCCAATCTTATATTCTATCAATTACTTTAGAGCTGATAAATTTAGCTTCCACGTATTAAGAAAGCGTATGTAGGTAAATTCCTTTTTAGGGAGGTGACAGCAAGAAGTAAGGGACAGCAGCGTAAGAATAAATAAATATATATCATTTTTGGAGGGGTTTCTAGTATGAAGAAAAAAGCAGGCCTTTTATTATCATTAACATTAGCAGCAAGTACAGTTTTAGGTGCATGTGGTAACTCGGATAAGGCGAGCAGTGATAAGAAAGACACGAAAGACAATAAAGACTTCAAGGTTGGTCTCGTAACAGATGTTGGGGGCGTTGATGATAAATCATTTAACCAATCTTCTTGGGAAGGGTTACAAAAGTTTGGTAAAGATAATGGTTTAAAAGAAAAGACAAATTATCGTTACCTTCAGTCTGAAAAAGAAGCTGATTATATTCCGAATTTGAAAAAATTCTCAAAAGATAAATATGATTTAACTTTCGGAATTGGTTATAAATTAGAAGGTGCAATTAAAGAAGTTGCAAAAGAATCTTCAAAACAACAATTTGCAATCGTAGATACTGTTGTAGATGCACCGAACGTAACGAGCATTACATTTAAAGATCATGAAGGATCATTCCTTGTAGGTGCAGTAGCGGCTATGTCAACAAAATCGAATAAAGTAGGATTTGTTGGTGGAATGAAGAGTGATTTAATTAGTAAATTTGAAAATGGATTTAAGGCTGGTGCAAAGGCAGTAAATCCAAACATTGAAATCGTATCTGAATATGCAGAAGCATTCGATAAGCCTGAAAAAGGTACAGTTCTTGCTTCAGCAATGTATGGTCAAGGCGTAGATGTAATTTATCATGCTGCTGGTGGTACAGGTAACGGTGTGTTCACTGAAGCGAAAAACCGTAAGAAAAAAGGTGAAAATGTTTGGGTAATCGGTGTTGACCGTGACCAACATCAAGAAGGTATGCCTGAAAATGTAACATTAACTTCAATGATAAAACGCGTTGATGTAGCTGTAGAAAAAGTAGCTAAAGAAGCAAAAGATGGAAAGTTAAAAGGTGGAAAAATTGAAGCGTTTGGCTTAAAAGATGACGGTATTGGTATTTCAAAAACAACTGATAACGTGAAAAAAGTTAACCCTGAAATTTTAACAAAAGTAGAAGAATTTGAAAAGAAAATTACAGACGGTGAAATTAAAGTACCGGCTACAGATAAAGAGTATAAAGAATATGAAGCTTCTCTAAAAAAATAAATAGAGAAATAGCAAAGGTTAGTTCATAGAACTAACCTTTGTATGTATAAAACTTCCGAATTGCTTAATAAGTTAATAGTGTAATAGGGGAATGTTCCCTGTTAAAAGGAGGAACACAATGGAATACGTAATTGAAATGAATAATATTACGAAAGTATTCCCAGGCATTGTAGCGAATGATGATATTACGCTGCAAGTAAAGCAGGGTGAGATACATGCTTTACTTGGAGAAAATGGTGCAGGGAAATCCACATTGATGAATGTACTATTTGGTTTGTACCAACCAGAACAAGGTGAAATTAAAATTAAAGGAAAGTCTGTAAACATTACCAATCCGAATGTGGCAAATGACCTTGGTATTGGAATGGTTCATCAGCACTTTATGCTTGTTCATAATTTTACAGTTACAGAGAATATTATTCTCGGAAATGAACCGAAGAAAAAAGGGAAAATTGCTGTTGAGGAAGCTGCTAAAGAAATTCAAAAGCTGTCTGAACAATACGGCTTAGCTGTAGATCCATATGCGAAAATACAGGATATTTCAGTTGGTATGCAACAGCGTGTTGAGATTTTGAAAACTCTTTACCGCGGTGCAGAAATTTTAATATTTGATGAACCGACAGCTGTGTTAACACCACAAGAAATTCATGAGCTAATTCAAATTATGAAAAAGCTTGTGCAAGAAGGAAAATCTATTGTTCTTATTACACATAAGTTGAAAGAAATTATGGAAGTTTGCGATCGTTGTACGATTATTCGTAAAGGAAAAGGGATTGGAACGGTTGACGTTGCAAATACGGATGAAAATAAACTTGCAGAATTAATGGTCGGACGTCAAGTGAATTTTAAAACAGAAAAAATAGACGCGAAGCCAAAAGAAGAGGTACTTTCAATTGCAAACCTTGTTGTTCACGATGCACGTCAACTACCTGCTGTAAAAGGCCTTGACTTAACTGTTCGTGCGGGGGAAATTGTTGGGATTGCAGGAATTGATGGAAACGGACAAAGTGAATTAATAGAAGCAATTACTGGTTTACGAAAAGTTGAGTCAGGTTCTATTGCAATTAGAGGAAAAGAAATAACAAATTGGCCTGTTAGAAGAATAACAGAAGAGGGAATTGGTCATATTCCAGAAGATCGTCATAAACACGGACTCGTTCTTGATTTTTCTGTTAGAGATAATATAGTTCTGCAAACGTACTATAAAAATCCGTTTTCAAAGAAAGGGATTTTAAATTTCAGCAAAATTACAGAAAAAGCAAAGGCTCTTATTGAACAGTTTGATGTACGTACACCTAGTGAGCAAACGTTAGCACGCGCTCTATCTGGGGGGAATCAACAAAAAGCAATTATTGCACGTGAAGTAGACCGTGATCCAGATTTATTAATCGCGGCACAGCCAACACGTGGTTTAGATGTAGGAGCAATTGAATTTATTCATAAGAGATTAATAGAGCAAAGGGATAAAGGAAAAGGTGTACTACTTTTATCACTAGAGTTAGATGAAATCTTAAATGTTAGCGATCGAATTGCTGTTACTTATGAAGGGAAAATTGTAGCAATAGTTGATGCGAAAGAAACGAATGAACAACAGCTTGGATTGTTAATGGCTGGAGGAACAAAGAAGGAGCAGGTGGGTACCAATGGCTAAAAAACTTTTAACAGAGCGAACGATAAATATTTTAGTCCCAGTACTATCCGTTATTTTCGGCTTACTTGTAGGAGCAATTGTAATGCTAGTTAGTGGCTATGACCCAATTGTTGGTTATAGTGCACTTTGGACAGGTATGTTCGGTAGCGCAAGTGCGATTGGTGAAACGCTTCGTACAATGATACCGCTTATTCTTGCTGGTTTATCGGTGGCGTTTGCATTTCGTACAGGTTTATTTAATATCGGGGTAGAGGGTCAATTGTTAGTTGGTTGGCTTGCGGCGGTTTGGTTCGGTTATGCAGTCTCACTACCAGCTTTCCTTCATATTCCATTATCTATTTTATTCGCAGCATTGGTGGGCGGAATTTGGGGCTTCATTCCGGGATATTTAAAAGGAAAGTTTCAAGTGAATGAAGTTATTGTAACCATTATGATGAACTATATCGCGTTGTATGTAACATATGACATTATTAAGCGTTTCTTACATGCGGGTAATGACAAAACGTATGATATTAAAGAGAGTGCGTCACTATCTTCAGACTGGCTTGCTTCTATTACTGATGGTTCACGTCTACACTGGGGAATTATTGTAGCAATTTTAATCGCTATTTTAATGTGGTTCTTATTAGATAGAACAACTTTAGGTTACGAATTAAAGTCGGTAGGATTTAATCAGCATGCTTCTCAATATGCGGGTATGAAAGTTTCTCGTAATGTAGTATTTTCCATGACAATTGCTGGTGCATTTGCGGGGATTGGTGGAGCGATGGAAGGGTTAGGAACATTCCAGAGTATGACAGCGATGTCTTCGTTTACAGGAGTAGGATTTGACGGGATTGCTGTAGCATTACTTGGAGGGAATAATCCGTTTGGTATAATCCTTTCAGCTTTATTATTTGGTGGTTTGAAAAGTGCTTCCCCTCAAATGAACTTTGAGGCAGATGTACCATCAGAGCTTATTAATGTAATTATTGCATGTATCATCTTCTTTGTTGCATGTAGTTATGTGTTAAGATGGGCGCTTACACGCATGAGCAAGGAGGGGAAATAAATGAGCTTTTTAGATATATTAGCCATTCTTGTGACGGGTACGTTATATACATCAGCACCTATAATTTTCACAGCATTAGGTGGTGTATTTAGTGAAAGATCGGGTGTTGTAAATATCGGATTAGAAGGACTAATGCTATTTGGTGCATTTATTGGAGTAGTTACAAACTTATTAATGGGTGATACTTGGGGAACGATGACTCCATGGATTGCGTTATTATTTGCGGCAATTGGTAGTGGATTATTTGCATTACTTCATGCGGTAGCCTCTATTACATTCCGAGCGGATCAAGTTGTAAGTGGTGTAGCAATTAACTTCTTATCTCTTGGTTTAACAGTATTTGCAATTAAGAAGATTTTTGATAAAGGGCAGACTGACTTTATTCAGTATCGTATTGAAAAGATTGATATTCCAGGCCTTTCGGATATTCCGGTTTTAGGGAAAATATTTTTCTCGAACGTACCAATAACTTCGTATATTGCCATTATTTTAGCATTCGTTGTTTGGTATGTTATTTATAAAACACCGTTCGGTCTTCGTCTACGTGCTGTTGGTGAACACCCCATGGCAGCGGATACGATGGGGATTAACGTATATAAAATGCGCTATATTGGAGTCTGTATATCAGGAGTGTTTGCTGGAATTGGTGGAGCGATATTTGCAATGTCAATTTCTAATAACTTCTCAGGGGCAACTATTACAGGACAAGGTTTCTTAGCTTTAGCGGCTATGATTTTTGGGAAATGGAATCCACTAGGCGCACTAGGTGCAGCTCTATTCTTTGGTTTTGCGCAATCTCTTAGTGTAACGGGCGGAACAATTCCTGTATTAGATCAAATTCCAAGTGTTTTATTAACGATATTACCATATGTATTCACAATATTAGCACTTGTCGGTTTTGTAGGCCGTTCTGAAGCTCCGAAAGCATTAGGAACTCCTTATGAAAAAGGAAAACGATAAGTATTTTATAAGTATAAAAAAGCTCGCACATTAGTGTGGGCTTTTTTACATAGAATATATTTAATACGGAATTTTACTATGTTCCTTACATATTAAAGTTTTTAGAAAGATCATATGTAAGCATAATAAGGAAGAAAAGTTGATTTTTCATTTCTAAAAACTGTATATTGAAGAGGAATATTCCTATATACGTAAAGGAGGGCTATAAATGAAACTAATGGAACAACAACTACATGAGTTAGGTGGTTTACGCGTACATATTATTCCGACTGATAAATATAAAACGAATACGTTTGTATTTCGTTTTAAAGCGCCTTTAAATGAAGAGACGGTGACAGAGCGTGCCCTATTGCCATACGTATTGCAAAGTGCGACAGAAAAATTACCTTCTGTAATTCGTCTTCGTCAATATTTAGAAGAATTATACGGGTCTTCTTTAGCGGTAGATGTAAGTAAAAAAGGAGAAGACCATATCATCTCCATTTATGTAGACATTGCAAATGAAGTATATTTACATGATGCACCACCGTTATTTGAAAAAGCGCTTTCTATGTTATCGGATATTGTGTTACATCCAGCAACGGAGGGGAACGGTTTCCTACCTTCTATCGTAGAAAGTGAAAAAAGAGCACTTTTACAGCGCATTGAAGCTACTTATGATGATAAAATGCGTTATGCAAACGAACGTTTAATTGAAGAAATGTGCAAAGTAGAACCGTATCGTTTAAGTGCAAATGGAAAAAAAGAGAGTGTTACTTCTATTACAAATGAAAGTCTGTATCAATATTATCAAAAGGTGTTAGCGGAAGATGAAATGGATCTATATATTATTGGTGATATTTCAGAAAATGCTGTTGATCTTGTAAGTAAGTATTTTTCTATTTCAGCTCGTCCAGTGAGAGAAAGAAATGTACTCCTTCATAGACGAAATAATGAAGAAAAAGAAGTTGTTGAAAAACAAGAATTAAAACAAAGTAAATTACACATCGGTTATCGTACATTTGTCACATATAAAGATGAAGATTATTTTGCATTGCAATTGTTCAATGGATTGTTTGGTGGTTTTTCTCATTCGAAGTTATTCGTAAATGTGCGTGAAAAAAATAGTTTAGCGTACTATGCAGCATCGCGCTTTGAAAGTCATAAAGGTTTATTATTTGTTATGTCAGGAATTGAAGCGAAAAATTATGAAAAAGCAGTTGAAATTATTAAAGAAGAAATGCTTGCGATGCAAAACGGAGAGTTTTCTGAAGAAGAAATACATCAAACAAAAAGTGTCATCCAAAATCAAATATTAGAGGCGATTGATACACCGCGTGGATTTGTAGAAATGCTATATCATGGTATTATTTCAGATCGTACACGTCCAGTTGAAGAATGGCTTACAGGTATAGAAAGTGTGACAAAAGAAGAAATTGTAAAAGTTGCTAAAAATATTGAACTAGATACAATTTACTTTTTACAAGGAACGGAGGGAGAGTAAATGGAGAAAATTATTTATGAGCAATTAAAAGAAACACTCTATTATGAAAAACTTCCTAATGGATTAGATGTATATGTTTTACCGAAACAAGGATTTAATAAAACATTTGCGACGTTTACGACGAAATATGGTTCAGTAGATAATACATTTGTACCATTAGGGAAAGAAGAAATGATTCGTGTACCTGATGGGATTGCACATTTTCTTGAGCATAAATTATTTGAAAAAGAAGATCACGATGCTTTCCAATTGTTTAGTAAACAAGGAGCATCGGCAAATGCTTTTACATCCTTCACACGAACAGCTTACCTTTTTTCATGTACTTCAAACGTAGAACAAAATTTAAATACATTACTAAACTTTGTGCAAGAGCCTTATTTCTCTGAAAAAACAGTTGAAAAAGAGAAGGGGATTATTGGGCAAGAAATTCAAATGTATCAAGATAACCCAGATTGGCGTTTGTACTTTGGGTTAATTGATAGCTTGTTTGTAAAACACCCAATTAAAATTGATATTGCAGGGACAATCGAATCTATTAGTAAAATTACGAAAGATTTATTATATGAATGTTATGAAACATTTTATCATCCGAGCAATATGTTATTATTTGTTGTGGGTGCAATTGATCCAGAGAAAACAATGGATTTAGTACGTGAAAATCAAGCGAAAAAAGATTATAAAAACCAGCCAGAAATTGTGCGTTCATTTGAAGAGGAACCAAATGAGGTAAATGAAAAGAAAAAAATTATATCAATGCCTGTGCAAACACCGAAATGTTTAGTTGGTATTAAAGCGACTAATTTAAAAGAAAAAGGGCAAGCGCTTTTAAAACAAGAAATTGCGCTTACGTTACTTTTAGATTATTTATTTGGAAAAAGTTCTGTTCATTACGAAGCTTTATATAATGAAGGGCTTATTGATGATTCATTCTCGTATGACTATACAGAAGAAAATAACTTCGGTTTTGCAATGGTTGGCGGTGATACGAAACAACCTGATGAATTGGCAGATCGTTTAAAAGATATTTTATTAAAAACAGATTATGATCAATTAGATGCGGCGGCATTAGAACGAGTGAAGAAAAAGAAAATTGGTGGTTTTTTACGCTCGTTGAATTCACCAGAATATATTGCAAATCAATTTACACGATATGCGTTTAATGAATCTAGTCTATTTGATGCATTGACTGTATTAGAAGGGCTAACCGTTCAAGACTTACAAGAAGTAGCAAAATTATTGTTATCAGAAGAAAAAATGAGTGTTTGTCAGGTGTTACCGAAAAAATAACATTTTAAAGATACCCTCATCTTATCATTGAAAAATTGTAAGATGAGGGTATTATTTAGTTGTGTAAAAAGTGAACTTGTAGAGATAAGAGAGGGAATTTATGAAAAAGTATGCGTTAGTAACTGGAGGGAGCGGAGGGATTGGCTCTGCTATTTCGAAACAATTAATTCAAGATGGATATACAGTTTATGTTCATTACAATAACAGTGAAGGAAAGGTATTGGAATTGCAGAAAGCATGGAGGGAAGTTATCCCTGTGCAAGCGAATTTGGCTTCTAGTGATGGAGCTGAGCAATTGTGGAGACAAATTGAACATCCTATTGATGTTATTGTATATGCAGCTGGGAAGAGTATTTTTGGACTAGTAACAGATGTAACAAACGATGAATTGGATTATATGGTAGAACTTCAAGTGAAGAACGTATATAAATTACTTTCAATGGCACTTCCGCCTATGATTGGGAGGAGAAGTGGTAATATTGTAATTGTTTCATCTATATGGGGACAAATAGGGGCTTCTTGTGAAGTGCTTTATTCAATGGTAAAAGGGGCGCAAAATTCATATGTGAAAGCTTTAGCGAAAGAAGTGTCTTTAAGTGGATTACGTGTGAATGCGGTAGCACCAGGAGCAATTGAAACGGAAATGTTAAGTGTTTTTTCTGAAGAAGATAAAATGGGAATTGCTGAAGATATACCATTAGGTAGAATAGGGTTACCAGAAGAAGTAGCAAAAACAGTTGCATTCCTCGTATCACCAGGAGCATCTTACATAACTG
The DNA here is from genome assembly GCF_050312695.1 of Bacillus sp. AF62. Lineage (NCBI taxonomy): Bacteria > Bacillati > Bacillota > Bacilli > Caryophanales > Bacillaceae > Bacillus > Bacillus sp. AF62. The sequence continues at coordinate 159,703 of NZ_JBNPJZ010000076.1, forward strand.
GACAAATCATCGGAGTGAATGGCGGTTGGCATTGTTAAAAATTTCTTACATAAAAAATGAATAGTTGCACAAATTAAGCATGATTTTATTACTCAATAGTGAGGTGCTTAATTATGTCAGTATTAGATAATTTTGATCAGTGGAAGAGCTTTTTAGGAGATCGTTTAGAGCAAGCGCAAGGAAAAGGTTTAGACGGCGGTGCGGTATCAGATATGGCATTTCGTGTTGGCGACTACCTTGCTAATGAAGTAGAAGGACGCAATGACCAAGAGAAATTATTAGCTGAGCTTTGGAAAGTTGCTGATGAACAGGAGCAACATACAATCGCAAACTTAATGGTTAAGTTTGTACAACATAAGTAAAAGTAGAGAGGAGATTCTCCTCTCTACTTTTTTGTATAATAATTACACAGGATAGATTATACATTTAGCTTCCCTATTAAGGTGAAATCATATAATATAGTACGTAGGTGTAAAGTAAGCAAGGGGAGTGATCTTGGATGATTGAATGGTATTTTGAATATGAAATACATAAAAACCGACCTGGCTTGCTTGGTGACGTTTCTTCGTTAATCGGTATGCTCGGCATTAATATTGTCACAATTAATGGTGTAGATAATGCACGACGTGGGTTACTTCTTATGTGTGATAATCAAGAGCAAATCTCTAGACTTGAATCAATTTTAAATACGATGGATAACATAACGGTAACGAAATATCGTCCGCCCAAGCTAAGAGATAAGCTAGCAGTTAGGCATGGTAGGTACATACAACGAGATGCAGATGATAAGAAAACATTTCGATTTGTGCGTGATGAATTAGGCTTACTGGTAGACTTTATGGCAGAAATTATGAAAAAAGAAGGCCATAAACTAATTGGGATACGCGGAATGCCTCGTGTCGGAAAAACAGAATCCATTGTTGCTGCAAGTGTTTGTGCAAATAAAAGGTGGTTATTTGTATCATCTACTCTTATTAAGCAAACTGTTCGTAGTCAATTAATTGAAGATGAGTATAGCGATGACAATATTTTCATCCTAGATGGAATTGTGTCAACGAAGCGTGCTAACGAAAGACATTGGCAGCTCGTTCGTGAAATTATGAGATTGCCTGCAACGAAAGTTGTAGAACATCCTGATGTATTTGTGAGTCAGTCAGAATACACATTGGATGATTTTGATTATATTATCGAGTTGCGTAACGATTATGATGAAGAAATTCAATATAATTTAGTAGATGAAATTGAGCAAGGTACGCAAAATAATTTCTCTATGTTTGACTTTTAAAGAAATATTGAGGTGTTAGTAGTGACGGAATTGGGACAAAAGCTGAAAGAAGCAAGAGAAGCAAAAGGCTTGACTATTGATCAGCTGCATGAGATTACAAAAATTCAAAAACGCCATTTAGTGGCAATTGAAGAAGGCAATTATGATGTATTGCCAGGAGCTTTTTATGCGCGTGCATTCATTAAACAATACGCAGATGCGGTTGGATTACATGGAGAGGAACTGCTTGTAGAACATCAGAGTACGATACCACAATCTGAAAAGCGTGAAGTTCCACAAGTATCAACGGGACAAAAAACACAAGAAACAATGCAAAAATCTTCATCATGGCCAGTTGCAGATCACATGCCGAAAATCTTAGTTGCGCTGTTAGTAATCGCAGTTGGAGTCGTAATCTGGTTTGTGTTTCAAGCGTTAACTGGAAAAGATGATGAAAAAGTTCCGAGTGCTCAAAGTGAGAAAATTGAAGTTCAAAAAGCAAAAGATTCTCCGTTAGATACGAAGAAAGATGAAGCGAAAGCGGAAGAGCCGAAAAAAGAGGAACCAAAGAAAGAAGAACCAAAGAAAGAGGAGCAACCAGCACCACCAACTGGACAGCAAGAAGTGAAAGTAGTTGGAACAACTGGTAAGGTATCTACTTTGGAAATTCATAATAATAAAACGTTAGAATTGGAAATTTCAGCGAAGGGTGCAAGTTATGTAGATGTTAAGGATGATGCGGGTAACGAAATTCTAAACACTACAGTACAAAGCGGTCAAACAGAAAAACGCGATGTATCAACATTAAAAGAAGTACGACTTAATATTGGAAGTGCACCGAATGTTGAAATTAAACTGAATGGCCAAGTGCTTGCTTTCCCGTTAGATCCACAAAAAGAATATCACCAAAGATTGGTGATTAAAAACCAAGGGATAGAGCAACCTGCACAATAACAGTCATCGCTTCGATGACTTTTTTTCGATGAACAAATGTTTTTGATATGATGGAGGAATAGCTGTGAATTTACCAAATAAAATTACAATATCTAGAATCTTCTTAATTCCAATTTTTATGGTAATTATGTTAGCGCCCTTTGATTGGGGTTCATACAAAATTGGTGATGTTGATTTGCCAATTCAACATTTAGTAGGGGCACTTATCTTTATCATTGCTTCAGCTACAGATTGGATTGATGGACATTACGCAAGAAAGTATAATCTTGTAACGAATTTAGGGAAGTTTCTTGACCCGTTAGCTGATAAATTACTTGTTTCGGCAGCACTTATTACATTGGTAGAGATGCAATATGTACCGGCTTGGATTGTTATTGTAATTATCAGTCGTGAGTTTGCTGTAACAGGTTTACGTCTTGTACTTGCTGGAACAGGGGAAGTAGTTGCGGCAAATCAGCTAGGGAAAATTAAGACATGGACACAAATTATTGCGATTGCAGCATATTTATTACACGATGTACCTTTAAATTTAATCCATATTCCAGTTGCTGATATCTTCATATGGATTGCATTAATCTTTACTGTTATTTCAGGATGGGATTATTTCTGGAAAAATAGAGCTGCTTTTGTAAACTCAAAATAGAAGTTTATGGGGGAATTGGGATGAATGCTGAGATTATTGCGGTTGGAACTGAATTATTACTTGGACAAATTGCAAATACAAATGCCCAGTTTTTATCTGAAAAGTTAGCTTCAATCGGAATTAACGTGTATTATCATACTGTTGTTGGTGATAATAATAAGCGACTGCAAAAGGCGATTGAAGCTGCGGAAGAACGTGCTGATATACTTATTTTCACAGGTGGATTAGGACCGACAAAAGATGATTTAACGAAAGAAACGATAGCTGCTAGTTTAGATGAAGAGCTTGTGTATGATGAAAAGGCATTAGCCTTAATAAGTAATTACTTTAAGCGTACAGGCCGTGAATTTACGGAGAATAATAAAAAGCAAGCGCTCGTTTTAAATGGAGCAACAGTATTTGCAAATGACCACGGTATGGCGCCGGGTATGGGGGTAAATAAGAACGGAAAAGTTTATATTTTATTACCAGGGCCGCCAAAAGAAATGAAACCAATGTATGTAAGTTACGTAGAGCCTTTTTTACGTAATTTTACAACAGGAGAAAACATTTATTCACGTGTGCTTCGTTTCTTCGGTATTGGGGAGTCCCAATTAGAGGTGAAAGTTCAAGATTTAATTGATGGACAAACAAACCCAACAATTGCCCCGCTAGCAAATGATGGAGAAGTGACATTACGTTTAACCGCTAAGCATCAAAATGTTAGCGAAGCGGAGAAACTAATTCAACATGTGGAAGATTTGATTTTAGAAAGAGTAGGAGAATTTTTCTACGGATATGACCAAGAATTTTTGCATTATAAGGCAATCGAGTTATTGAAGAGAAAAGGGTTAACTTTAGCATGTGCAGAAAGTTTAACAGGTGGTCTTTTTGGAAATCAAGTAACTGAAAATGCTGGTGTTTCTTCTGTATTTAAGGGCGGTGTCATTTGTTATCATAATGATGTGAAGCAACATGTTTTACGTGTGCCTGAAGAAGTATTGCATACTGATGGTGCAGTTAGTAAGGAATGTGCTCGTTATCTTGCTGAAAATGTTAAGGATTTATTAAAAGCGGATATCGGAATTAGTTTCACTGGGGTAGCAGGGCCAGATGCTTCAGAACAGAAAGAGCCAGGAACAGTATTTGTTGGATTAGCGATTAAAGGTGAACAAACTGCAGTCTTTCCTCTTAATTTAAGTGGAAGTCGTCAACAAATTAGAGAACGATCAGCAAAATATGGATTTTATCATTTATATAAAAAGCTAGAAGAGATATAAGTTTCTTCTAGCTTTTTTATAGTTAAATTCCGTATTTGTGTGATGGAAAATAAAAAAATCGAATAAACGTTCGATTTTTGTTGGCAAATTGAATTGAAAATAGGTATAATAAGATTAGCAATTCAGTTAAGGAGGAATTTTGAATGAGTGATCGTCAAGCGGCATTAGATATGGCGTTAAAACAAATAGAGAAGCAATTCGGTAAAGGTTCAATTATGAAATTAGGAGAACAAGCGGAACGTAGAATTTCTACAATTTCAAGTGGTTCTTTAGCACTTGATGTGGCGCTAGGGGTAGGCGGATACCCACGTGGCCGTATTATCGAAATTTACGGACCTGAAAGTTCAGGTAAAACGACAGTTTCATTACATGCAATTGCAGAAGTACAACGTCAAGGTGGACAAGCAGCATTCATCGATGCGGAGCACGCAATGGATCCTGTATATGCACAAAAATTAGGCGTTAACATAGATGAATTACTATTATCACAGCCTGATACAGGGGAGCAAGGATTAGAAATCGCAGAAGCACTTGTACGAAGTGGTGCGGTTGACATTATCGTAATTGACTCTGTAGCAGCTCTTGTACCGAAAGCAGAGATTGAAGGAGACATGGGTGACTCACACGTAGGTTTACAAGCACGTTTAATGTCACAAGCACTTCGTAAGCTTTCAGGAGCAATCAACAAATCAAAAACAATTGCAATCTTTATTAACCAAATTCGTGAAAAAGTTGGGGTTATGTTCGGAAACCCAGAAACAACTCCAGGTGGTCGTGCGTTGAAATTCTATTCAACTGTCCGTCTTGAAGTGCGTCGTGCGGAGCAATTAAAGCAAGGTAACGACATCGTTGGTAATAAAACAAAAGTAAAAGTAGTGAAAAATAAAGTAGCGCCACCATTCCGTGTTGCTGAAGTTGATATTATGTACGGAGAAGGTATTTCAAGAGAAGGTGAAATCTTGGATATGGCTTCTGAGCTTGATATCGTTCAAAAGAGCGGTGCTTGGTATTCTTATAATGAAGAACGTTTAGGACAAGGTCGTGAAAATTCGAAGCAATTCTTAAAAGAGAATACGGACTTAAGAGAGGAAATTGCCTTCTTTGTTCGTGATCATCACGGAATTGGTGAAGATTCTGGTGTGGAAGACACGGAAGATTCAACTCTTCAAGATTAAAAAATAAAAGACACGGGTCCCGTGTCTTTTATTTTTTACCTTCTATTAAAGGGGTATCTATCGTAGTGGTTAAAATATTTTTTTGACTCAAATGGGATGTGTAAAGAGGAATATTCATGCGTTTTAAGGGAATAAAATGGTATTTACTAAGGTTTTCCAGGATAATATGCTATCAATTTTTCAAATTCAGATAACATTCAGGACTGAAGGTAAAGAAAGTAAAAGTAGACAACGCTTGACAATGAAAATTACGATAGATACAATGAGAATGTATATTTTTTCTTATATACGATATACTCTTCTCAAGAAGAGAAGTAATATTCGGAGTAAGGTTTAAAACTTACCGAAATAATAATATGACATTTTAATTGTGAAATGAAGAAAGTCCCTTAAAAAAGCGGGACGACGGTCTTTGCTGTATGTTGTAATTTAATGTACATGCCGACAGTCTTTTTTCATTCATAGCAAGGGGAGGTGAAATCATGAGTAGTACAGTTTGGATACTCATCTCCATTTTGCTTGCAACAACAGTCGGTGCAGTTGTTGGCTTTTTTGTTCGAAAGTCTATTGCTGAAGCGAAGATTAATGGTGCGGCTAATGAAGCGAAACGTATTCTAGACGAAGCGAATCGTGAGGCTGAAGCACTTAAGAAAGAAGCGCTTTTAGAAGCAAAGGATGAAATTCATACACTTCGTACAGAAGCTGAATTAGAAATTCGTGACCGTAGAAGCGAATTACAAAAACAAGAAAATCGTTTAATGCAAAAAGAAGAGAACCTTGATCGTAAAGACGAAACGCTCGATAAACGCGAGCAGCAGTTAGAGAAGAAAGAGGATTCTCTTGTAGCGAGACAACAACAGATTGAAGAGTTGGAAAGCAAAGTGGGAGAGTTAGTTCAAAAGCAACAAACAGAATTAGAGCGCATTTCCAATCTGACACGCGAACAAGCGAAAGCAATTATTCTTGGTAAAGTAGAAAATGAAGTTTCTCATGAAATCGCTGTTATGGTAAAAGAAAGTGAAGTTCGCGCGAAAGAAGAAGCGGATAAGAAAGCAAAAGAGATTTTATCTCTTGCAATGCAAAGATGTGCAGCTGATCATGTTGCTGAAACAACCGTTTCGGTTGTAAATCTTCCAAATGACGAAATGAAGGGACGTATTATCGGGCGTGAAGGTCGTAATATTCGTACGTTAGAAACGTTAACGGGTATTGACTTAATTATCGATGATACACCAGAGGCGGTAATCCTTTCTGGATTCGATCCAATTCGTCGTGAAACAGCTCGTATCGCTCTTGATAAACTAGTACAGGACGGACGTATTCACCCAGCGCGTATTGAAGAGATGGTCGAAAAATCAAGACGTGAAGTGGACGAGTATATTCGTGAAGTCGGAGAGCAAACAACGTTTGAAGTGGGTGTTCATGGATTACACCCAGATTTAATTAAAATTTTAGGTCGTTTAAAATACCGTACAAGTTATGGACAAAACGTCTTAAAACACTCTATGGAAGTTGCATATTTAACTGGACTTATGGCAGCAGAGCTTGGCGAGGATGAAAAACTAGCAAGACGTGCTGGTCTATTACATGATATCGGAAAAGCGATTGACCATGAAGTAGAAGGTAGCCACGTTGAAATTGGTGTTGAACTCGCAACGAAATATAAAGAGCATCCTGTAGTTATAAACAGTATCGCATCTCACCATGGTGACACAGAACCAACTTCTATCATTGCAGTTTTAGTTGCAGCAGCAGATGCTTTATCAGCTGCAAGACCGGGAGCTCGTAGTGAAACGCTTGAAAACTACATTCGTCGTCTTGAAAAGTTAGAAGAGATTTCAGAGTCTTATGAAGGCGTTGAAAAATCATTTGCAATTCAAGCAGGACGTGAAGTTCGTATTTTGGTAAAACCAGATACAATCGATGATTTAGAAGCTCATCGTTTAGCTCGTGATATCCGAAAACGTATTGAAAATGAACTGGATTACCCAGGACATATTAAAGTAACTGTTATTCGTGAAACACGTGCAGTGGAATACGCAAAATAAAGTGGTGAAACACCACTTTATTTTTTTGTGTTGGAATTGGATAAAATAAAGACAGTTAGTTATATAGCGTAAAAGTGAAACAAACTTATAATAAACATATTATAAGGAATTTCCTTAATGCTATAGCAATAAAAAATGCAGTACATAGAAAGGGTAAGACATATGAGAATATTATTTGTTGGGGATGTAGTAGGATCTCCTGGTAGAGGTATGATTCAACAATACGTACCGGCATTAAAGAAAAAATATACACCTACAGTAACAATCATTAATGGAGAAAACGCAGCAGGTGGCCGTGGGATTACAGAAAAAATATATCGAAACTTTTTAGAATGTGGGGCGCAAGCAGTTACACTTGGAAACCACGCTTGGGATAATCGTGAAGTATTTGAATTCATCGATGATGCAAAATATCTTGCAAGACCAGCTAACTTCCCAGAAGGAACTCCAGGAAAAGGACTTATCTTTGTGAACTGTAATGGAACAGAAGTTGCAGTTATTAACTTACAAGGACGTACTTTCCTTCCTCCGATTGAGTGTCCATTCCGTAAAGTGGATGAATTAATTAATATTGCGAAAAAACGTACGAATATTATCTTTGTTGATTTCCATGCGGAGACTACAAGTGAAAAACAAGCGCTAGGTTGGTATGTAGATGGGCGTGCTACAGCAGTAGTAGGTACGCATACGCATGTCCCTACAGCAGATAACCGTATTTTACCAAGCGGAACAGCATACATTACAGATGTTGGGATGACAGGGCCATATGACGGAATATTAGGTATGGACAGAGAAGCAGTATTGAAGAAGTTTTTAACAAACTTACCAGTACGATTTGAAGTAACAAATGGCAGAACGCAATTAAGTGCAGTGTTAATTGATGTGGATCCAAATACAGGAAAAGCAAAGAAAATTGAGCGCATTTTAATTAATGACGATCAACCATTTTTTGAGTAAATTTCCGTTAAATTTTAGATAAGTTATTATATTTTAATTTTTTAGAAAAATTACGAAAATTTAGCAGGAATACGCGCCATTCCTCGTGAATATAAGTTAAAGTGAAATAATTGCTAATACTTTTTAAAGAAACGAGGAGGAAACGCGGAATGGAAATATTAAAAGTTAAAGCAACGTCGGTCCCTAATTCTGTAGCTGGTGCACTTGCAGGTGTTATTCGCGAACGCGGAACAGCAGAAATTCAAGCTATTGGTGCAGGTGCATTGAACCAAGCGGTAAAGGCAGTAGCAATCGCAAGAGGATTTGTAGCGCCTAGTGGTTTGGACCTGATTTGTATCCCAGCGTTTACAGATATTATGATTGATGGCGAAGAGCGTACAGCAATAAAATTAATTGTAGAACCTCGTTAAGTTTTAAACAACCTGTTTGCAGTATGCAAACAGGTTGTTTTTATAATGGAGGAATGAAAATGAAAATTTTTGATGCTCATTGTGACGTGCTTCTTCAGTTATGGAGTGCACAAGGGAAAAGGAATTTTAACGATGATTCACAATTACATATTACATTTGAACAGTTAAAGAGAAGAAAAGGAAGTATACAATGTTTTGCTATATATGTACCAGAAACAGTGGCATATGAAAACCGATTTGAAGCAGCATTACAAATGGTAGATATTTTTTATAATGAAATTTTATCCCTATCGGGTGTAAAGTTTATTCAGACAAAAGAGGATATTAACATGTTAAAACAGGACGAGGTTGGAGCGATATTAACACTAGAAGGATGCGAAGCAATTGGAAAAGAAGCAATGAAATTACGGTTGTTGTATCGCCTAGGAGTACGTTCTTTTGGACTAACATGGAATTATGCCAATCTCTTAGCTGATGGTGCGCTAGAGACACGTCGGGCGGGTTTAACGAATTTTGGTAAACAGGTTGTACAAGAACTGAATGCGCTACATGTATGGACTGATGTGTCTCATCTGAATGAAAGAAGTTTTTGGGATGTTATAGAGATTGCAAAAAATCCTATTGCTTCCCACTCAAATTGTATGAAACTTTGCGAGCACCCACGTAATTTAAACGATGAACAACTTAAAGCTCTTATAAAGAAAAATGGCATGATCGGTGTCACTTTTGTACCGCAGTTTCTAACGAATGAAAATGAAGCAAATATAACAGATATAGTAAGACATATCGAATATATTTGTTCATTAGGTGGAGAGTACAATATAGGATTTGGTTCAGATTTTGATGGGATTTTAGAAACAGTTGTAAATGTATCAGCTTATCGAGATTATGAAAATGTAATGAATGAGCTTTGTAAACACTATTCTGCATCTACTGTAGAGCGATTTTTATATGAAAATTTTGTTGAACATATAAGCTTTTAAGATTTTTGTTTTAAAAATACAGAAAACTCGGAATTAATTCATTTGATTTTATTGCTTTTTTTAAGACCTAATACTAGAATGAAAAACAAAATAGCTTTATACTAAAGATTCAGGGAAATCAGAAGAGGCATAATTTGCGTCCGTTGTAGTTTATTTGCATAAAAAATGCTAAACTATTACTGTAAAAAAATACACTACAATGAATGCAGCCAAAAGGGGTGTAGGAGATGATTAGTCAACTTTCATGGAAAGTTGGAGGCCAACAAGGTGAAGGAATTGAAAGTACAGGAGAAATCTTCTGTATTGCATTAAACCGATTAGGATATTACCTATACGGTTACCGCCACTTCTCATCACGTATAAAAGGCGGCCATACAAATAATAAAATTCGTGTAAGTACAACAGAAGTACGCGCGATCTCAGATGATTTAGATATTTTAATTGCTTTTGACCAAGAAACAATTGATTTTAACTTCCACGAACTACGTCCAGGTGGAATTGTAGTTGCGGATGCGAAATTTAATCCAACAATACCCGACAATACAGATGTAAATCTATATGTGATACCGTTTACAGATATTGCTTCAGAATTAGGCACATCATTAATGAAAAACATGGTTGCTGTTGGAGCATCAAGTGCAGTATTAGGATTAGACGAAACAGCTTATTTAGATGTTGTTGAAGAAATCTTTGGTCGTAAAGGAGAGCAAGTCGTTCAAAAGAATATGGACGCAATTAAACGCGGCTCTCAATATATGAAAGAATTACTAGGTGAGAAAGTAAACATGATGCAGCTTGAAAAAGCTGATGGTAAAAAACGCATGTTTATGATTGGAAACGATGCAATCGCATTTGGTGCGGTAGCTGGTGGTGCTCGTTTTATGTCAGCATACCCAATCACACCTGCATCAGAAATTATGGAATACTTAATTAAAAAATTACCGAAAGTCGGCGGAACAGTAATTCAAACTGAGGATGAAATTGCAGCTTGTACAATGGCAATCGGCGCAAACTATGCTGGTGTTCGTACATTAACTGCATCTGCTGGTCCTGGTCTGTCATTAATGATGGAAGCAATCGGTTTAGCAGGTATTACAGAAACCCCATTAGTAATTGTTGATACACAACGTGGTGGTCCAAGTACGGGATTACCAACGAAACAAGAACAGTCTGACTTAATGGCGATGATTTACGGTACGCATGGTGAAATTCCAAAAATCGTAATGGCGCCAAGTACAGTTGAAGAAGCTTTCTATGACATTGTAGAAGCATTTAACTTATCTGAAGAATATCAAGTTCCTGTTATTTTCTTAACAGATTTACAGCTTTCGTTAGGAAAACAAACAGTAGAACCACTTAAATTAGATAAAGTGGAAATCCGTCGTGGTAAGCTTGATTTAGAAGCAGAATTACCAGAACGTGAAAATAAAGCATACTTCAAGCGTTATGAAGTAACTGAAGACGGCGTTTCGCCGCGTGTTTTACCTGGTATGAAAAATGGTGTTCACCATGTTACAGGTGTAGAACATGATGAAACTGGAAAGCCATCGGAATCAGCAATAAACCGTAAAGATCAAATGGACAAACGTTTCCGTAAAATGGAGAACTTGAAGTTTAATACCCCTGTTTATAAAAATGTTAAGCATGAAGAAGCAGATGTATTGCTTGTTGGATTTAACTCAACTCGTGGTGCGATCGAAGAGGCAATGACGCGTTTAGAACAAGAGGGTATGAAAGTAAACCATGCTCATGTGCGTTTAATTCACCCGTTCCCAACAGCTGAAATCGATCCACTTGTGAAAAAGGCGAAGCGTGTTGTAGTAGTAGAAAACAATGCAACAGGTCAGCTTGCTAACATTATGAAAATGAATCTTGGTAATGGTGAGAAAATTTCTAGTCTTTTAAAATATGATGGAAACCCATTCTTGCCGAAAGAGATTTACAACGAATGCAAAAAAGGGGTTGTATTAAATGGCAACATTTAAGAACTTTCGTAACAGTGTAAAGCCAAACTGGTGCCCAGGTTGCGGAGACTTCTCAGTGCAAGCTGCAATTCAACGTGCAGCAGCTAACGTTGGCTTAAATCCAGATGAACTTGCTGTTATTTCTGGTATCGGCTGTTCAGGCCGTATTTCAGGTTATATTAATTCATATGGTGTGCATAGTATTCATGGTCGTGCCCTTCCAATTGCACAAGGTGTGAAAATGGCAAATCGTGATTTAACAGTTATCGCTTCAGGTGGTGACGGTGATGGATTTGCGATTGGTATGGGACATACAATCCATTCTATTCGTCGTAATATCGACATTACCTACATCGTAATGGATAACCAAATTTACGGGTTAACAAAAGGGCAAACTTCACCACGTAGTGAAGCGGGATTTAAAACGAAAAGCACACCACAAGGTTCAATTGAACCATCACTAAATGTAATGGAAATGGCTTTAACAGCTGGTGCGACATTTGTGGCGCAAAGCTTTTCGAGTGATTTAAAAGAATTAACACAAATTATTGAAGCTGGTATTAACCATAAAGGATTTTCATTAATTAACGTATTCAGTCCATGTGTTACTTATAATAAAGTAAATACTTACGATTGGTTTAAAGAGAACTTAACGAAACTAAGCACAGTAGAGGGATATGATCCATCTAATCGCATGATGGCTATGCAAACGTTAATGGAAAATAACGGTTTAGTAACAGGTTTGATTTATCAAAATACTAAGCAACCATCATATCAAGAACTTGTTAAAGGCTATAGTGAAGAGCCTTTAGTGAAATCTGATTTAAATATGGATCAGAAAATGTTTGATGAGCTTGTTGCTGAATTTATGTAATGTAAGAAGAGGAGGTTGCCGATTTGGCAACCTTTTTATGTGCAAAAAATATAGGGTAGTTTTATTTACTTAGAAAATTCAGAATGGTAAAATAATATGTAAATCGTTGTATGAAAATGGCAAGTTCATTGCTTATGAAATGTAAGATAATAAAGGGCCTCTGAATTGTTAAAATTGGCGAAACACGTCATACTATGGTAATGTTTATAGGGATAAAGCAATATGCTTTTGGGTAGGACAACAAGAAATGATAAAAAGGGAATGTCTATTTGCGTGGGGAAGACTTCATTCTTATGAATGATTAGATTGATTACTCAAGTTTCAAAGGACAAGTTATCTCCAAGCTATCTAACCATTTTTGAGGTGAGTCTAAGCGCATTAAAATGGACTATAGAGTGTGTATAGTTAAGGGTGAAAGGAGATTACCGATGAACGAGCAACAACGATTAGCAAGTCAACAAGCAAATTCCTCTACGAAAAAAGAAGAGAAAGATTATAGTAAATACTTTGAAAGTGTATATCAACCACCTTCCTTAAAGGATGCGAAAAAGCGCGGGAAAGAAGAAGTTAAAATTGAACGGGATTTTGGATTACCTGAAGAGTTTCGCAATTTTGGTACAGGCCGAAAGTTCTATATTCGTACATATGGTTGTCAAATGAATGAGCATGATACGGAAGTAATGGCAGGTATTTTCACAACACTTGGATATGAACCAACTTTTTCAACTGAGGATGCAGATGTAGTTTTATTAAATACTTGTGCGATTCGTGAAAATGCTGAAAATAAAGTGTTTGGTGAACTAGGCCATTTAAAGTCACTCAAACGAAGAAATCCGGACCTTTTAATTGGTGTATGTGGTTGTATGTCTCAAGAAGAATCTGTTGTAAATAAAATTATGCAAAAAAATCAGCATGTAGATATGGTGTTTGGAACGCATAATATTCATAGATTACCGTACATTCTAAAAGATGCGATGTTCTCGAAGGAAACGGTAGTTGAAGTATGGTCAAAGGAAGGCGACGTAATTGAAAACCTTCCGAAAGTACGTCGTGGTGATATTAAAGCTTGGGTAAATATTATGTATGGCTGTGATAAGTTCTGTACGTATTGTATTGTACCGTATACACGCGGAAAAGAGCGAAGTAGACGTCCAGAAGATATTATCCAAGAGATTCGTCATTTAGCTGCAAATGGTTATAAAGAAATTACGTTACTTGGACAAAACGTAAATGCATATGGTAAAGACTTTGAAGATATAGAATACGGTCTTGGCGATTTAATGGACGAACTTCGTAAAGTTGATATTGCCCGTATTCGTTTTACAACGAGCCATCCACGTGATTTCGATGATCACTTAATTGAAGTGCTTGGCAAAGGTGGCAACCTAGTAGAACATATCCATTTACCAGTTCAATCTGGAAGTACAGATATGTTGAAAATTATGGCGCGTAAATATTCACGTGAGCATTATTTAGAACTTGTAAGAAAAATTAAAGAAGCAATTCCAGATGCAGTATTAACAACAGATATTATCGTTGGTTTCCCAAATGAAACAGATGAGCAATTTGAAGAAACGATGTCGTTATATCGTGAAGTAGGATTTGATACTGCCTTTACATTTATTTATTCTCCTCGCGAAGGTACACCAGCTGCAAAAATGAAAGATAATGTACCGATGGAAGTAAAGAAAGAACGTCTTCAACGCTTAAATACACTAGTAAATACGTTGGCAATTGAAAAGAATAGTCGTTATAAAGGTCAAATTGTAGAAGTGTTAGTTGATGGGGAAAGTAAAAATAATCCGGAAGTACTTGCAGGTTATACTCGTACGAATAAACTTGTAAACTTCGTCGCTTCAAAATCTTTAATTGGTCAGCTTGTGAAAGTAAAAGTAACGGAAGCAAAAACTTGGTCTCTTAACGGGGAATTAGTTGAAGAGCCGATGGAGGTGAAATAATAGATGAAAGTATATTCGAAAGATGACATTGTTGAACAAGCGAAAGAATTAGCAAAAATGATTTCTGAAACAGAAGAAGTTGATTTTTTTAAGAAAGCAGAGGCGCAAATTCATAAAAATGAAAATGTAAAGCGCGCAATCGATGAAATTAAAGCACTGCAAAAACAAGCAGTAAACTTGCAACATTACGGGAAATGGGAAGCTTTAAAAAAGGTAGAAGCTGAAATTGATGCATTGCAAGATAAGTTAGACAGTATTCCAGTCGTACAAGAATTTAAATCTTCACAAACATACGTAAATGACTTATTACAGTTAGTTGCTAGTACAATTTCTAACAACGTAACAGATGAAATATTAATTTCAACTGGTGGCGATGTACTTAAGGGTGAAACTGGCGCAGCGGTAGAAAGTAAAAAAGGAAATTGTGGTTGTTAAAGAGATGTCATATTGACATCTCTTTTTTTTAGTTGATTAAACGTAAGTTCTTCTCAAAAAAAGAATGACACATTCCGCTATTGTCACGCATATGATTAAGTGAATAGTGATTGAGGAGGGTTACGAATGTCCGAATTTAGAGAGATTATTACAAAAGCAGTGGTTGGAAAAGGACGTAAGTATACAAAGTCAACGCATACATGTGAATCGAATAATGAACCAACAAGTATTTTAGGGTGCTGGGTAATTAACCACTCGTACGAAGCAAGAAAGAATGGGAAGCATGTGGAAATTGAAGGTTTCTATGATGTGAACACTTGGTATTCATTTGATGGAAATACAAAGACTGAAGTTGTAACAGAACGCGTGAACTACACGGACGAAGTCAGCATTGGTTATCGTGATAAAAACTTTTCTGGTGACGATTTAGAAATTATTGCTCGTGTTATTCAGCCACCAAATTGTTTAGAAGCGCTTGTATCACCAAACGGTAATAAAATTGTAGTAACTGTAGAACGTGAATTTGTAACAGAAGTAGTTGGAGAAACGAAAATTTGTGTAAGTGTAAATCCTGAAGGCTACGTAGAATCAGATGATGATTTCCAAATTGCTGATGATGAATTTGAAGAATTAGATCCGAACTTTATCGTTGATGCAGAAGAAGAGTAATAGAAAGCTAGGGAGAAGTTCTTCCTAGCTTTTTACTTTACATAAGAGGCGCTGAATGAACATGATTCTTTATGAAATATGTTATAATGAAGATAGACTCCTGAAATAGGAGATATGGATGTCCGTGAAATGTGACATATATGAAAATTGATTACTATGTAAGAATTATGGAGGAAAAGTATGACGCAATATACCCCTATGATACAGCAATATTTAAAGGTTAAGGCAGACTATCAAGATGCCTTTTTATTTTTCCGATTAGGCGATTTTTATGAAATGTTCTTTGAAGATGCCGTTAAAGCAGCTCATGAGCTTGAGATTACATTAACGAGCCGAGATGGTGGCAGTAGTGATCGTATACCGATGTGCGGTGTACCCCATCATGCAGCTAAAAACTATATTGAACAACTTGTTGAAAAAGGATATAAAGTTGCTGTTTGTGAGCAAGTGGAAGATCCAAAAACAGCTAAAGGTGTAGTGCGCCGTGAAGTAGTACAACTAATTACGCCAGGAACGATGATGGAAGGGCGTACAATTGATGAGAAAGAAAACAACTTCTTAGCCGCATTAACACATTTTGAAGATGGATCATATGCTTTAGCTTGTAATGATTTAACGACTGGACAAAATACAGTAACGTTATTGACTGGTTCAGTAGAAGATATTTTATTGGAAGTGTATGCAACTGGTTCGAAAGAAATTGTTGTAGATTCTTCATTTTCTAAAGATGAATTAAATAAATTAACTGAAACGTTAAAAATGACAATTTCATATGAAGATGCAACGGCAATTCCTGAAGGATTAGAACATCTTGTGAAAAATGTTTCGCAAGCAAAGTTAATTAAAGCAATTGGACGCTTATTTAACTATGTGATAAGAACGCAAAAACGTTCATTAGATCATTTACAACCTGTAGAAATTTATTATACGAATCAATTTATGAAAATTGATGTGCATTCAAAGCGAAATTTAGAGCTGACGGAAACACTTCGAACGAAAGAAAAAACAGGATCATTATTATGGCTATTGGATAAAACAAAAACAGCTATGGGTGGTCGTATGTTAAAACAGTGGATGGAACGTCCACTTATTCAGAAAGAAAAAGTTGAAGAGCGTTTAGAAATGGTTGAAACATTTGTAAATGATTACTTCTTACGTGAAGATTTAAAAGAAAAATTAAAAGAAGTATATGATTTAGAACGTTTAGCAGGAAAAGTTGCATTTGGTAATGTTAATGCAAGGGACTTATTACAGTTAAGACGATCTTTACTTCAAGTGCCAGCTATTTTAGAAGCGATTAGTTTGTTAGATAATGCTTATGCAGCAAGGTTAATTCAAGGGGCGGATCCATGTGAGAGCTTAACTGAATTACTAGGAAGAAGTATTCAAGAAAACCCACCGCTTTCTATTAAAGATGGAGATATTATTAAAGACGGTTATAATGACAAGCTTGATCAATATCGTTACGTTAGTAAAAACGGAAAAACGTGGATCGCTGAGCTTGAAAAACGAGAGCGTGATATTACAGGAGTTAAATCGTTAAAAATCGGGTACAATCGTATTTTCGGCTACTACATTGAAGTGACGAAGGCGAATCTTGCAGCACTTCCAGAAGGCCGCTACGAACGAAAACAAACGCTTGCTAATGCTGAACGTTTCATTACAGATGAACTGAAAGAAAAAGAAACGTTAATTTTAGAAGCAGAAGAAAAAATTGTACAACTAGAATACGATTTATTTACAGCGCTTCGTGAAGAAGTAAAAGTATTTATTCCGAAATTACAACATTTAGCAAAAGTAATTAGTGAATTAGACGTACTGCAAAGTTTTGCGACAGTTAGTGAAGAAGAACAGTTTGTAAAACCTGTACTAACAACGAAGCGTGAAATCTTTATTAAAGATGGTCGTCATCCTGTCGTTGAAAAAGTATTGAACGGGAAATTGTATGTACCGAATGATTGTATTATGCCAGAGAAGATGGATGTCTTTTTAATTACAGGACCGAACATGTCTGGTAAAAGTACGTATATGAGACAATTAGCACTTGTAACTGTTATGTCGCAAATCGGTTGTTTCGTACCAGCAACAGAAGCAGTATTACCTGTATTTGATCAAATCTTTACGAGAATTGGTGCAGCGGATGATTTAATATCAGGTCAAAGTACATTTATGGTCGAAATGTTAGAAGCGAAAAATGCAATTGCAAACGCATCAGAAAGAAGTTTAATTTTATTCGATGAAATTGGACGAGGTACATCTACGTATGATGGTATGGCACTTGCACAAGCAATCATTGAACATATTCATGACCAAATTGGTGCAAAAATGTTATTCTCTACGCATTATCATGAATTGACTGTGTTAGAAGAGAGTTTAGATCAACTGAAAAATGTACACGTTTCAGCAATTGAAGAGAATGGAAAAGTAGTATTCCTTCATAAAATTCAAGATGGAGCAGCTGATAAAAGTTACGGAATTCACGTTGCGCAACTTGCAGAGCTTCCAGATAGCTTAATCGCCCGCGCGAAAGAAGTGTTAGCACAACTAGAAGGACAGGAAGAAATTATTATTCCAAAGCGTGTAGAAGTAAAGGTACAAGAAGTTGTTCCAGAACCTGTAGTTGTAAAAGAAGAACCGGCAGAAATACAAGAAAAGAAAGAAGAGACTGAAGAAGAGTCACAACTATCTTTCTTTGGAGGAGACCAATCTTCAAAAAAACAAGACAAGCCTGTGCTTGATCAAAAAGAAAGCGCAGTACTTGCGCAAATTAAAAAAATTGATTTACTTGATATGACACCTTTAGAAGCGATGAACGAATTGTATCGCTTACAGAAGAAGTTAAAGAAAGGATGAGTAAGTAGATGGGGAAAATTCGCAAACTCGATGACCAACTCTCTAACTTAATTGCGGCGGGGGAAGTAGTAGAGCGCCCTGCTTCAGTCGTAAAAGAACTTGTGGAAAATTCTATCGATGCGAATAGTACATCTATTGAAATCCACTTAGAAGAAGCTGGGTTATCGAAAATTCGTATCATTGATAACGGTGATGGTATTGCAGAAGAAGACTGTATCGTCGCTTTTGAACGCCATGCGACGAGTAAAATTAAAGATGAAAACGATCTGTTTCGCATAAGAACACTCGGTTTCCGCGGTGAGGCATTGCCGAGTATTGCCTCTGTTAGTGAATTAGAATTAATTACTAGCACAGGTGATGCGCCTGGTACACACCTCATAATTAAAGGTGGAGACATTATAAAACAAGAGAAAACTGCGAGCCGAAAAGGAACAGATATTACAGTACAAAACTTATTCTTTAATACACCAGCGCGTCTTAAATATATGAAAACCATTCATACGGAGCTCGGGAATATTACAGATATCGTGTATCGTATTGCAATGTCACATCCAGAAGTATCGTTAAAACTGTTTCATAATGAAAAGAAATTGCTTCATACATCAGGTAACGGTGATGTAAGGCAAGTACTTGCATCGATTTACAGTATTCAAGTTGCGAAGAAGCTTGTTCCAATTGAAGCTGAATCTTTAGACTTTACAATTAAAGGCTATGTAACATTACCAGAAGTAACAAGAGCATCTCGTAATTATATGTCAACGATCGTAAATGGTCGTTACGTTCGAAACTTTGTACTAATGAAAGCAATTCAGCAAGGATACCATACATTACTGCCAGTCGGCCGGTATCCAATTGGCTTCTTATCGATTGAAATGGATCCAATGCTAGTTGACGTTAACGTACATCCAGCGAAGTTAGAGGTTCGTTTTAGTAAAGAACAAGAATTGCTAAAGCTGATCGAAGAAACATTGCAAGCTGCATTTAAAAAAATACAGCTCATTCCAGATGCAGGCGTAACAACGAAGAAAAAAGAAAAAGACGAAAGTGTGCAAGAACAGTTCCAGTTTGAGCATGCAAAGCCGAAAGAACCATCTATGCCGGACATTGTTTTACCAACTGGCATGGATGCAAAACAAGAAGAACCGCAGGCTGTGAAACAGCCACCACAACTGTGGCAACCGCCGAAACAAGAATGGCAACCACCACAGTCGCTCATAAGAGAAGAGCAAAGTTGGCAACCATCCACTAAACCGATAATCGAAGAACCAATTCGAGAAGAGAAATCGTGGGACAGTAATGAAGAGGACTTTGAACTAGAGGAATTAGAAGAAGAAGTTCGGGAAATAAAAGAGATTGAAATGAACGGGAATGACTTACCACCACTTTATCCAATTGGACAAATGCATGGAACATATATTTTCGCTCAAAATGAAAAAGGCTTATATATGATTGACCAGCATGCCGCGCAGGAACGTATTAATTATGAATACTTCCGTGATAAAGTAGGAAGGGTAGCGCAAGAAGTACAAGAGTTACTTGTACCGTACCGTATTGATCTATCTCTTACTGAATTTTTACGTGTCGAAGAACAGTTAGAAGAACTAAAAAAAGTCGGGCTATTTTTAGAACAATTCGGTCATCAATCCTTTATCGTCCGCTCGCATCCAACATGGTTCCCGAAAGGACAAGAAACAGAAATTATCGATGAAATGATGGAGCAAGTTGTTAAACTAAAAAAAGTTGATATTAAAAAGTTACGTGAAGAAGCAGCCATTATGATGAGCTGTAAAGCATCCATTAAAGCAAATCAATATTTAACGAACGATCAAATATTTGCTTTACTTGAGGAACTTCGTACAACAACAAACCCATACACATGCCCACACGGAAGACCGATTCTTGTGCATCATTCTACTTATGAGTTGGAGAAGATGTTTAAGAGGGTTATGTAGAGTGAATAAAATTACTTTTCAAAAGGGAGCAACATTTACTGTTGCTCCCTTTTAATATGTAGATTTAATTGTTAAACGAAAATAAGGTGGAGTAATTTTGCAGTTTATTTCTTGGTTGCGTTAGCTTAAATTTATCTATGTATAAAAAAGCGCTGTATACAGCACTTTTTAAAAGGTGCATGAATTTATAATAAAGATTTCTACATTACTAACCAAATAACTATGCATGGCCAAATGTTGCTTCTTATTTGGCTAATTGTTATAAGGATCTATACAATTATTTATTTTTATTATTATTGATTTTTTCAGTGTATAGAACTTGCTCTTTATAGTGCTTCTTAATTGGAAAGTTATGTGTACCTGTCCCGTTCTTGAATTTTTTGTCAATGGGGTTCTTTAGAGGAACTGTTGTAGTTTCAGTAAATTCATATGGGTAATTTATTTTAGATTTATCTTCAAACATGAAAATGCCTCCTTTTAGGATCTCCTAAATTCTTTACTATAACATGATATGCATATAGATATTTTTTGGACTAGTTATTTATATAGGTTAATGGAATTTAATTACATAACTACTGAAACATTTTAAAGGAAAACAATTTGAGAAAGAAATGGTATGAATAGCTGTTGGCTCTTATTGTTGTTTTTTTGTTTGACAGCACAGTGAATTATGTATATAAATTCAATATAGATTGTTTTTATAATATGGTTTATATGGGATTTTTCTGATAATATAATGTGGAATATTATAGTGTTATTAGGTTATTAGGAACATTTAATGCTGTTTCATAACTGAAAGGGAATTGAAAAAAAACTGAAACTTTTCTCATAAAAATTCAATCTAACTTGAAAAATGAAAGGAAAATGAAATTTTCCAAAAGATATTCTTTGTTAAGATAAAAAGCATACATACAAAAAGTATTGACATATCTTAAAAATGTATTTTCAAGATATAGTGGGGGAAAAGATGAGATTAGAAAAACAATTAATAAAAAAAATGTATTATGAAACATTCCTAATGGAGAATGAAACAAAACCAACTCTTGACGTACTTGGACAAGCTTATGTAAACGAAGAAAAAAATGAGATTTCTGATGGGTCTTATATTCGTTTTGCACAAGGTGAATTTTATTATCGTCATCAAGATTTTGAATCAGCTATTTTTAAATGGGAGAAGGTTAGTAATGAATTAGCACCATGGGCACAAAAAAATATTGCGGATGCTTATTTCGAACTTAATCAGTTATCATTTGCTGAAAATATTTATACTTCTATTACCACTGATAATAAAATATTGATGACCGAAATTAGACTACAATTACTTTCTCTTTACATTGAGCAAAATAATTTTGAATCAGCTTTCGGTGTTATTAAAGAAGCAGTTTCTTTAAATCCTGATTATCCGAATGTCACAAAAATTGCCCGTTCCTTTTATGAGGAACAGCAAGATTTTGATAGTGCAGTAGAGCTTGCTGTGAATGAGTTAATTCGCATAGAATCGTATCCTTGGTTTGAGGTGTTAAAAGGATATATCGATAAAGGGTTTACTAAACATATTTCACCAGACTATTTTTATGATGCATTAGCTACATTAAATAATGTAGATCAAGTACAATTTACGCAAATGGTTTCATCACTCTGGAACAGTTATAAAAATGAAAAAAATTACTTATTGTGGCTTAACACAATAAATGAATTTTTCTTACATATTGAAATACATTCGTCCGATATATGGAACAAAGTTTCTGCTCTTTACGAAGAAACGTACTTTGCATTAATTCAAGGTCAATATACGCTTAGACAATTAAATGATATCATACCAAATCTGTTAGCAAATTGGTTAAAGGTAGTCAATCCATCTTATGCTGTATTTCCATCTGCAGCTGTATTGGCATGGGATGAGATTTTCCCTTCCAAAATAGATTCAGCAAATATAGAACATGCGGAAAACTTACTGTCACATTCTATTAATCATGTAAATGGCTTAGAGTACAGCTTACACCTTTTTGAATCTATTACACAATGGGCACAAAAGCACAATATAGAAATAGGTCACCGATTTAAATGGCTAGTTGACGAGCTCGCAGATTTAAGAACAAATCGTATTTTAGTAACGGGAACTTCAGGAAATGGAAAAACTACATTTATTAACTCTATATTAGGAGAAAATATATTAGAAAAATCAATTTCAAATATAGTAGTTTTAAAAAATGATGCTCATATAGAAATAAACGCTATAACAGACTCAGCAATTACAACAACGGAAGATGTCTCTGATTACCATAATATGATGTCTCAGCACCATCAAACATATAGAGATAGAGCGTGTGTTGAATTTAAATTACCATGCAGATTTTTAAATGAAAATAAACTTACATTTGTAGTGACACCTGGCTTTAATAGGAATGACGACACTAGAGATGAAATATTCGAATATTTAAATTCTGTAGACGAATTACTATTCGTATTGAATGCGGATTCACCTTTTACTGATAAAGAACGTGACATTCTATTAAGTATTCAAGAACATACGCCAAATTTACAAATTCATTTCTTATTAAATAAAATCGATAACATTTACAGTGAAGCAGAAGTGAAAAGGGTATTACATGATACGGCAACGAGAATAAACACATATTTCCCGCATGCGAGAATTTTCCCTTATTCTTCGTTATATACAAGTAGTCAACAATTAAATGATTTAACTGAGTTTATTCATTTTAACTTTAATCATAAACATATAGATGCAGAACGTAGTGAAAAGTTATTATATTTCATTCGAAAAACAATTACATATCTTTTGGATAAACGTGTTGAGAAAGAAAACAATCTAGTGGATGCTATTAATTGGAATGAAGATATGCTAGTGAAACTAAACGGTAGCATTAATAACCTTACTGCATTTGAGCGGGAAAAAATTCATCTCATTACACAATCATATCGTTCAATGAAAACTGAAATTACAAATGATCTTACTGAAAATATTCCGAAGATATTAAAGAGCTGTTCTAATTTAATTAGTGAAGAAAGTGATTTCGGGCACATGGATACGGAACTAAATAAAGCAATGAATGAAAGAGTGCATAAATATTTAGAACAAACTGTATTACCTAATCTTGCTCTTTCTATGCAAAATTGGATTGCAACTTCTAATAATGAGCTTCTTCAAAGTCAAACGTATTTAGAAGAACTTAGTGAAGGGCTTAATTCACTATTTGGAGAAAATAGAATACAGTTAGAATGTGACTTTAAAGTGCTTGATGACTGGCGCAGAGATACTGACAGGATGACGACTAGAATACAAATGGATGAAGTAAATATTTTACGTCGATTTACGCCAGCACAATTTTTACTGAAAAGTGCCGGTAAATTATTTGGAGTTCTTCCTAAAAATAAATCTATGCTATATAACAAATACAAACAGTATGTAGAAAATGAAGATTATACTGAGGTAACGGCTTCTATTATGAAGAAATTTTTCTTGCAATTTGAGCTATTTGAAAACACACAAGAGCGAGATATTAATATATTCTTTAGGAATCCATTTAACTCCTTAAAGCAAGCTGTAGAAAACACGCATATAGAAATACAAGAAAAACAAGAGATATTACATAAGATGAAATCAAATCCTGAAATCTATCATGATTCTATCATGCTCTTTGAATTGAGATTGCGTCAATGTGAAGTAATTTTAAATATTGGTAATGATAATACCTATACGGATGTAGCTTTAGAAACAAGCGTAGAATAAAAGAAAAAGGGAGCAACTGTAATAAGTTGCTCCCTTTTTCATATATAGATTATTTTTCTGTTTCTTTAATTTTAGTTTGTACTTCGCCAGTTTTAATTTTATTGCTTTCTGAGAAGCGTAATAAATCGCCTTCAATAATTTTGTCAGACATTCGTAATTCATTTTGGGCACGTTTAATGAGGGCTTGAGCTTCTTTTTTTGGTAAATCTACAATTTCACCTGTTATACGGTCGTAGAAAGTGTTGTTTTTGTATGCATACTTATCTGTAACGAAGCTACCATCACGTAAAACAACAAAGCCAGTATATTCATCTGAAAACATATCATGGCCAAAACGAATATCATTCGTAGAATCAACACCTAATAAATTTAGAATAGTAGGTTTCATATCGATTTGTCCCGTAGGCTTTGAAATAGTTTGACCTTCTGTTTGTCCAGGAATATGAATATATAAAGGCGTACGTTGTAAATTTAAAGTATCAAATTCTGTTATTTGCTCTTTTTCTAAAAACTGTGCCATTGCACGATTATGTTTTTCGGAAATACCATAATGATCACCGTATAACACAATAATAGAATCATCGTAAAGCCCCTCGGCCTTTAGACGTTCAATAAATTTTTTAATTGATTCGTCTAAGTAACGATCAAATACGCCATTACCAGAGTTGTATGGTTCAATGAATTTTGTATCTTCATCATACGTAAATGGATAATGGTTTGTTAAAGTGAGGAAACGAGCATAGAATGGTTGATTAACAGTTTTTAATATATCTACTGATTGATCAAAGTATTCGATATCTTTTAATCCCCAATTTAAATTTGTTTCTGGTGTAATTTTGTAATCAAGCTCATTATAGTAACGATCATAACCAAGAGCAGAGTACATGATATTACGATTCCAAAATGTTGCGTTATTCGCATGGAATACAGAAGTGAAATAACCTTGCTGACGTAAAATTTCTGGAGTCGCAGTATAATCATTGTTACCGTGTGTGAAGAATACAGCCCCTCGATTTAATGGATACAACGACGTATCGATTAGAAATTCAGAATCGGATGTTTTCCCTTGACCAGTTTGATGGAAAAAGTTATCAAAGTAATAACTTTCATTTATGAATTCATTTAGGAATGGTGTAACTTCTTGCCCATTGACTGATGCTCCTATTAAGAAGGTTTGCAAGGATTCAAGAGTGACTACAATTACGTTTTTTCCTTTCGCTACACCAAACATATTAGGGTTTGGCTCGCTTTGGTTTGCTTTTACGTAGTTTTCAGTTTCTTGTAATTTACTACTATCAGCAAGCGCTTTTTGTGAACCGGCTTTTACTTGCAGTGTTAAGTCATATACTTGATGAGTATATAAGCCTAAATTTTTGACAAGCATTACTCGGTCGAATGATCTCGTTAATAATTCGGGGCGCTCTTTTTCTGCAAGATGTAGATTCGCAAAGAATACACCAATTGTTAAAAGAAAGTATAACAAGCGTGTAGAATGAGTTACACGTTCGGTTTTAAAGACCAATGATTTCTTTTTTAATAAAATAGAGGGTGTTGCAAAACTAAAATAAATATGCAATGTTATGAATCAGAAAAACTAGCTGAACATGCAATAGATA
>NZ_JBNPJZ010000013.1:0-19571 GCF_050312695.1 Bacillus sp. AF62
AGTAGTTCCAGTGGAACCGGTAGAGCCAGTAGTTCCAGTAGGCCCAGTGGAGCCAGTAAGTCCAGTGGAACCAGTAGGTCCAGTGGAGCCGGTAGAGCCAGTAGCCCCGGTAGGCCCAGTAGGAGAATGTGGGAGAATAATACGGTTAATATCTAAAAGTGAAAAGTTAATGAACATATCTTTGTTTTGATAATCTATCGAAATCACCTCACTAGCATGTTTAAAGAAATAGTAAAGTAATAATTTTTATAGGTATTTCATTTCTATATTATTAATGCAACTTATTTTGGAAACAGTAAATAGCTATCCTGACTATAGGGTATTAATTTTTAACCTAAATTTTAATAAAACCTTTATTAAAGATAAAGAGCGCTTTTAAAGGCGCTCTGAGACAAGTTTCATGTTGAAAAAGGGAATTGAGGATATTATGTGCATACTGTTTTAGAATGTTGTAAATTTTTAATTAAAAATAAAAAGATCTTATAAAAATTTAAAATTTGTATTTTTAGATAGTCACCATACAATAAAATATGCTTGTTTGATATAAATGTGTGTCAAATTTACCAAAATATATTTTGGCATGCATAAGAAAATTAAAATACTTTGTTAGCAAATACTAGCAGCTTCAGTGACAGATGGTAGAAAGAGTTTACGTGGTATTGTAATACATAGCCTTTAAATCCTTGATTTTGGGATGAAAGAGATGTATTACGTTTTCGTGAAATGTGGAGTCAAGGTATGAGCTTACCGAAGATGGCCAAAGCGTTAAGGAGACACCAAGCGGAAGTTGCGCTTCTTGTAATAGATCAAGCGGATAAGTATTTAATTGAAAATCGTCCGATAGGATTAGGGATTTGCTAAATAGGAAGGGGAAAACAAAATGAACGTTATGGAAAATGGTGTATTAGAAGCAACTAAATTAATGAGTGAAGCTAAGAATGAGAATCAGGTTATAAATGAAGCTACAGTTTTACAGATTGCAAGTATCTTATCGATTGCTGAATTAAATGATTATCAGGAAGCAACTTTACGAACTTGGAATAACAAAACTGATTTTGGAGGACGTGTTTCAAATGCAGCTTTAGGACTTACAGGCGAAGCTGGTGAAGTTGCCGATATTGTAAAAAAAGCAATTTATCATGGACATGGTTTCCAACCATCGCATTGTCCAGGAGAAGAGGACGGAAACACTTATAAATTAGCATTAGAGATTGGAGATATTCTGTATTATTTATCAATTATGGCGCACGAACTGGGATATACGTTACAAGATATTGCTGAAATGAATATTGCAAAATTAGCTAAAAGATATCCTGATGGTTTTAGTCGGGAAGCAAGTCAAACACGTGTAGATGTAAAGTAAGACCAAATTTGGATTTTATTAAGAAAGAGAGATAGGGAATGTAATTCGTAAAAAGGCGTTTTACTAGATTAGGGACACTAGCAAAACGCCTTGTGGGTAGTACATCATACCCATCAAGCTAACCAAAATAGGTGGCTCGACTTAAACTAGCAATTGTACCTACCAAACCGCTAAAAACTACTAATAATTAAAAAAATTTTTACATAACAATTTAATCCTTTGTAGAAAACTACGAGGGGTTAAATTGTTCAAAGAGTATTCCATTTGAGGTCTAATTCATTTAAGTTCTTAAATGAAATTTTGAGGAAAACATTCACGAACACCAGAATTTCTTAATGAATTAAATAATGCTGCACTGATTCTTAATAGGACGTTGTTATCAGTATCATCTTCTAAATCGTATATTACAAAGTATGAATTGTCGACTGTGAAAATACATTTTCGTTCTAATTTAAATCCAGGTGGTACAGTTGGAAGTGTATCAACTGGTTCAATTACAGGTGTATCTCCTTCATCTCTGATAAAATTGAAAGTTTGCTGATCAATTTCGTAGATATTAACTGGATCAATTTCTACACCTTTATCTGGAATTGTAATTTCATCTTCAACTAATAAGAAAAAGCGTTCGTTTCGAAAATTGAAAAGAGATCTTGCTCCAATTTCAAATGATGCCATTTTATATTAACCTCCTTAGCAACTTTTTTATAGGTTTAAAGTTACTTTTATACAATATGTTAGATTGATAGATTTGGTTCCGGCACGTACTACGTAAATTACTAAATTAGGGGTCTCGCCCTATGCCTATCAAGCTAAGGTTATGAAGTATTCTAAAAACGATAACAGAGCTTCGTTGTTACAAAAAAAGTTAAAATTTTCGTTCTGGGAATCTATTAGATTTTAATTTGATGGCGATGGGATAGTACATGTTTTTTTGGAAAAGCGTATTAAAAAATAAATAAAAGCGTTATTTTATAGTGATGTAAAAAGAGTACATATCGAATATGTACTCTTGAAAAAAAGGAAGTGTAAATAAGTGATGAAACATTATACTACAATATATGCTTGTCTCATTTAAAAGTGCAAGGAATATAACAAAATAGTTATTTTAATAAAAAACGGGGAAATGAGGGGAGTGAAAAGAACCCTTTATATAAAGAGTTCTTCTGGCAATTTAATCTATTAATTGCACTCGTGGTAATATTCATTACATGAATCGTTATTACCGTTACAGCAGATACAAAATGTTTTTTGAATAAATAAACTAACTACACTAGCAGGACCTTCCTGCTTTGTAAAAGTAAGACTTTGAAAATCTTCAACTTGAAATATTTTTGTTTGAACGGGTTGTAATATAGTAGTGATTGGTACGCTAGATCTTCTTGTTAGAATAGTTACTTGAACGGGGGCACTCATGCCGACAACAAATAACTGAATTAATGTTTTATTGTGATTGTTGGTGAAATCTTCAAATACTGTTTGTGGAGTGGTATCTAGGAGGTCAATAGATATAGGTATATTTCCATTTAAATTTACTCCTGAACCACCAATTGTATGAGTCTCAACAAAACAGTTATTTTTTTGAGGGCCCGAATGCGCTTGGTTTTTATAATACTTTTTACCATCTTTATAAAAGTAATCAGCCATATGAATTTAAAGCTCCCTTCTTTTAGATGTCTATATAGTCTATTTAATAAAGCGAAGTAGTGCTTGTACGACATAATAAAATCCGCTCTCGTAATTATTTGAAAATTAAAGAGCGCCATTCAAGGCGCTCTCGGATAAACATTAATATTGAAAAAGAATACCACATTATATTTTAAGCATGTTCTTAATAAATGTGCAGTTTTTTAACAAAATTCTTATTTGAAAACAAGAAGCCCTAGAGTTAGGGCTCTAGGGCTTTTTGTTTTGGTATTCTCACATGGTTTTTCAAAAAGAATAGAACATATTGAAGATAACATGTGAATGTTTCATAAATGTATGAAAAAAGTGAATAAAATTACTATTGCAGAAGAAGCAGAAATGAAGTTTCTAATACGTAAGTACGTGAAAGTATTATTTCCAGTGGATAAAATGCGCATGGGACACCTAATCATTATTTTATCGGGGGGAAAAGAATATGTTATGAACTTGGTTGAATGAAAAAATGAAAATTTTACTTTTAGAGTGAAACTAAACAAAAAACGCTATTTTAATAGAAAACATTAAAAAGGACCCGATTAGGGGTGCGGGTCCTTTTAATGGAACGATAGAACTTTATGGGATTACCAATATGTTACCATAAAAGGGAATTTACTCCCAGTGTATAAGTGTTGAGAAAACTTTATATAAATACTTCATTTTATAGAAAAGGAGACTGAGAAATGAACTTAAAGGAGTACGTCGTTTATAAAGGTGAATCATTGCTATGTATCGGAACTATACAGGAATGCGCTGATTATATGAGCGTACTTCATTCCACAGTTCGTTTTTATACAAGACCAGCGTATCAGAGGAGAATAGCAAGCCGGAAGAATGCTAGAAATTATATAACTGTTACAGAACTTGAGGAAGATTAATATAAAAATTTCATTTTGTATTAAGTTGGAATATAAAAAGAGCACTTAGTAAAGTGCTCTCGTGACGAGCCTCATTTTATAACGACTATTTTATAAAGAAAGGAACTCAGAATATTATATGTGCGCCAGTCAATTGAGTACCTTGTACAAATAAAGAGCAGCTAGCAAAAGCTAACTACTCTCCAAAAAAGCGTTAAGAAGGAAGTTCAGAACTCAAGTACATTTATAGTATGGACAAGGTTTAGGGATTTATTCAAGGAGGAATCAGCAAATATACTAATGATGTTAATAGTGACTATTGGGATATTTAAAATAACATTCGAATATAGTCCGGCTAGAAAACTAGAGGACACCAATTCATTAAAGCAGCAATTAAAGCTGTTTTAGGAATAGGTGTCCTTTTTATTTTGAAAAGGGAGATGGGGAAATGAGGGTGTTAAAGGATCAGTTACATGAATGGAAAAATCAATCCAAGCAAGGAAAGAAGAAAAATAAGAAAAAACCAAAAGAGAAATTAAGTACTCGTGAAATTGAGGATTTAATGGGGATGCATAGACCTTGTTACGAACAAAGACGTGGAGCAATAAGACAAAAGTAATCTAAAAATAAAAAGGAGTGGTCTTACATGACTAAACAATTATCTTTCTTACCAAAAATTGATAGAACAGCGACACAAGAGGAATTAGAAGGTGTGTTGGAAAGCGTACGTATACATAGACAATTTGGGATGATGCGTAAAGAAATGAAAGTCACTCCTTCTTATGAAATACGTGAGCACGGTTCTACACATACAGTTGGTAAGCCATTAGAAGATGTTGCTATAGCAAATATTCAACAAAGTAAACGAGAAGAGTGGCTTGAAAGAATGTCAGTACGTATTGATCAGTTTCTAAATCGATTAGGAAACGGACGTGCAAGAAGTATACAAAGAGATATTATTTATAAACGGTATTTAGAAGAAGAGGACGTATGTGATTACATGGTTTATAACGAAATAGGGATGTCAGAGCGTACTTATCGACGTTGGAAGTCTAAAGCGTTTTATAAACTTGCTTTTGCGCTTGGATTAGAAGTTTACGAGACAGAAGAGACTGGAGGTAAAGAATAATGAATTTTGTTCAGCCAATACGTGATCCAGAAGAAATACAGCAGCTAAAAGATTATTTTAAAGAAAAGAGCTTACGTAATTACATTCTCTTCATTATGGGCATTAATACAGGTCTTAGAATCTCGGATATTTTGAAACTGAAGGTAGGAGATGTCAAGGGCAGTCATATATCTATGAGAGAAAAGAAAACAGGGAAACAGAAACGAATACAAATTACTGCAGCACTGAAAAGAGAACTGAAATGGTTTATTGAAGAAAGGGAAGACAATGAGTATTTATTGCAAAGCAGACAAGATAAGAATCGTCCTATTGGTCGTAGCATGGCATATAAGATATTAAGCGGAGCAGCGTCAGAGTTCGGGTTGGATGAAATAGGAACACATACGTTAAGAAAAACATACGGGTATCACATGTACATGCAAACAAAAAACATAGCATTACTCATGGAGATATTTAATCACTCGTCAGAGAAGGTCACGTTACGTTATATAGGTGTAAATCAAGATGCAATGGATAAAGCAACGACTAGGTTTAAAATCTAAGCATTGCTTATTTCTTTTAAATCTAGGGGTATCGTAGTATTTTTGAAAAAACACGTTAAAAGTATGCAAGGTTTTATACAGTTTTTTGGCTAATCCAGTAACAAACAATAACCCTAAAATCGCGCTAGGATAGGAATGTATAAAAAATGCATAGATCCATAGAACAAAATAGAAGGTTCCTTTCTGTCGATAATGAGACGTTATGTTAATTAGGTTTGGATATTGTATACATCGTCTTTTCTTCAACTAAGAGTGCAGATTCATACAATAGGAATTATTTTTAAAATTATAAAATAAGAAAAAGTGAACCTATATTAATACTGATAGAGCTATGTTATTATCAAAATAAGGGTTTTACCCTTATTCCCTTTTTATAGGAGAGTGTTTAACATGATTATCAAGTTCATTCGTTTACGTTAATTTTAAACACAATTCGTTATGCCTAACTATTTTTTTTAAAAATATGTGGGTTTATTTGATTGTGTCTTTTTTATTAACTAAATACGAATGAAATGAGGAGTTAATCATGACTGAAAAGATTATTAAAATTAATGAAATTGATATATGTACAGAGAGCTTTGGCGATTCAGCAGATCCAGCAGTCTTACTGATTATGGGAGCCATGTGTTCAATGGTTTATTGGGATGAGGAATTTTGTCAACAATTAGCTGATACCGGCCGATATGTTATTCGTTATGATAATAGAGATGTCGGACGGTCAACTACTTATAAACCGGGGAGTTCCCACTATACTGTGGTAGATATGGCTGATGATGCGATTGGAGTACTTGATGCATATCATATTGACGAAGCACATATTGTTGGAATGTCATTGGGTGGAATGATTGCTCAAATTGTAGCCTTAAGGAACCCTCAGAGAGTTCTAAGTATAACTTTGATTGCATCAGGTATTTTTGGTTCTGAAGACAACAACAGGAATTTACCTCCGATCGATGAGAAGATACTCGCTTACCATGCTAATGCGGCCAAACTAAATTGGTCAGATGAAGAATCTGTTGCAAATTACTTGGTTGCAGGATCAGATTTACTCTGTGGTTCAAATCATAAATTCGATGAGAAGAGGGTTTATAAGCAGGTAGAAAAAGAAATAAAACGAGCAAATAACCTACTCAGTATGTTTAATCACTCCCTTCTTAAAGGTGATGATTCTTATGAAGGGAAGTTAAAAGGAATCAATATGCCTACTTTAGTTATCCATGGTACAGAGGATATAGTGCTTCCATACGAGCATGGTCTTGCTCTTGTTGATGAAATTCCCCATGCTTTGTTACTAACCCTAGAAGGGGCGGGTCACGAGATTCACTGTGACGATTGGAATCATATAATCAACGCTATTTCGAATCATACTTCAGTCCTATAATCATTATAGGAGCCGTATAAAACAAAAAAGATTTGGAAAAAGGGTTACAATCGAATCTGTAACCCTTTTTTTCTATTAAAAATCATTTTTGGAACTGTTACTCAGTTAAAAATTATTAATGCTCAGTGATTGATATTTCCTTCCTATAAGAGGAAGGTATGAAAGAATAGAATTTAATTGAATATGTTTTCTATTACCCGTTTCAAGCTTTTCCCCATACCTTTTACTGCCCATACTAGTTTAAGGAACACTTTAAAGATAGCATCCCATACGTGTTCATTAATAAAAAATTCGTATACTTTCTTTAACCACTCTTTCGGGGATTTACTCTTACGTTTAAACCTTTGCCAATGCGTTTCTTCACTAGTTTTCATAACTACCCCTTCTTTCTTAATCGAATATGCTTTCTATTAGAAGTTTTAACACCTCGCTATAATGATGAAAAGAACGAGGTTTATCATATCTGGCAATTTAATCACTCCTAATTTTAAATTAAATTCATTATATAACGATTTCTAAATTTTAAGTTAATTACCGGTGAGAATTAAGCAAAATTTAAACAAAAACACCTATATTAGGTTTTAGTTACAGGTTTTCCCCCTATAAAATCAACTATTTGCGCCACCAACTATGGGGTACGCGAATTACTTTGATATTATCTTTGAACGAACAAAATAACTCCTTTCGAAAAACAAATGAACTGATATTAATCAACTTCCAATAACGAGAATTATGTAAATAAGCTGTCCACATGGGCAGCTTATTTTATTTTTGTCTTAGCTTGTTTTTCAAAATATTAGTGGTATCTCAATACGGTTACTCATAATTTTCGTACTGTGTAACTCAAAAGAGAAAGTGAAATGAAATCAATGATACCAAGGGATTAAGCAAAGGGTTCAGTTACACACAATATAAGATATGGGTAACTAATATGATATAATAAACAAAATTACATTAATATATAATGATGTGCAAATAATGGGATATAAAATTAAAGAATGGGAAGATCGTTATCGCCATAGAACGGATATAAGTAGTTACTTAGTCCATCTAACTAAAGGGAAATTTGATAATCGTGGAAAACGATTAAAAAGTGCTCAACGTGTTTTGCAAGAAATTTTAGAATCGAAAACATTGAAAGGAAGTACGACTAAATCAGGATATATTAATGGCCCTAATTCAGCAGTATGTTTTCAAGATATGCCTTTGAGTGGTGTATGTCAGAATACTTTATTCGAACAACTACGTAATCAAGAGGAAGCGCAAAGAAGATATGTTCCAATTGGAATAGCTTTCCCAAAGCATTATGTTTATCAAAAAGGTGGTAGACCTGTACTATATGAAAAGAAAGAAATTGCAAAAAAAATTCTACCTCAAGAAGAGTGGTGGAGAATAGTAAACTTTGATTTAGATGATGAAGAGAATATCATAGATTGGACTCATGAAAGAGAATGGAGAACAAAAGGTGATTTTGAATTTGATTTAAAAGAAGCCACAATTTTATTAGTAAATCATAACGCATATGAGAGTTTTATGAATTCCACTAAAGAAGATATATTAAAACAGCTTGGTGGTGTTGTAGTGTTACGTTCAGTTTTATATTAAAGAGAGTGGCAGAGTCGTGACCGATTTTTGGCAGGAAATGTGCCGGTTGTTTTGGAATCTACGTGATATATTTGTATTGTGAGAAGTGGCGGAAAACACAACTTACTATGTTGTTTCTAAATTTCTAAACGGTTCATAATGACGCACATAAAATCCGAAACCAGCAGATGGTAATGATTGAATGATACTGTCATTAGGGAGAGCTTTTGCTCTTCTTCCAGTTACTTAATATTGTTGATGCGTATCAGCAGTTCATCATTAGGTGATTGGAATAAGAATAAAACTTCACGTACCGTAATTAAAGTATAAATTAATAACCAATTTCAAAGCATCCATACGGGTGCTTTTTATTTTGGATTAAGAGGTGATGTAATGGAATGGTTAGATTTCTTGATCGGTTTTTGTGTAGGCTCTTTATTCGGAATTGTATTCTGTTCTTGGTTAGAGAAGAGGCGAGAACGGGAAATTAATTTTGAAATTGAACTATCATTGCGAAAGGAAATGGAACAATTGAAAGCAATGAAAGATAAGGGGTGAGATGATGCAACCTCTAACGATACAAGAGATTAATAAACTATATGAGCAAGATAAGATTATCAAGTTCTATAAGCATTCTTATTGGAGAAGGAACATTAGGATTAAGGCGTTAGAGAGAGATAACAGTGAGTGTCAGGAGTGCAAGCGCAAAGGTAAGTACAGCAAAGGTAGGAATGTCCATCACATCAAAGAGTTACGTGACAGACCAGATTTAGCGTACGTATTAAGCAACCTAGAAACGCTATGCATTCGCTGCCATAACAAAGAACATGGCAAAGAGAAAAACATAGTGAAGAAGCGTTGCACGATAGTAGATGAAGAGAGGTGGTAAGTGTGGACAGCCTAATGATACAAGGTAACATATATGACTTGCAATTCATCAAGACATTAATGAAAGACGGAACAGATGATGAACGCGCTTTAGATATATTTAAACAATTTCAGCGTGACATCTACACAACATACAAACTGATACGTCACATATGTAATCCAAGAGCATGTGAGAAGACTACACTTGAAACTGTAAAGAAAAGTCTACGTGAACATTGGTTAGAACATTATCTAAATATGACTTTAACAGAAGCTCATATTATTATTGAATATGCTGAGCTATTCTTTGGTTTAGCTATTAAATGATTAACTTACTTATAAACATTCTTCTAATAGCTTTAATGATTTGCAATGTAAATATCATTGTTATCGATAAGATAAATAAGAAGTTAGATAAAGAATTAAATTAAAATAAATTTCCTAAGACACCCCCCGGGTAAAATATAGAAACAATTTTGCTGGGGGACCGAGCAACGCGAGGGGGGATTTCTCTTTTTATTTTCGCGTTACGCGCGTGGGAATAGAAAAAAAGGCAAAAAAAATACCATCCCTTCTCTGGGATGATTAAAATTTTCGATATGTATTTGTAATCAGTGGACCGTCGCCACTGTTTCCTTCTAAGTAAAACTATACATGATTATTCTCGTCTTTACAAGTGTCATTTTTAAAATTAATCTTCGAAAAAATCCAATGAAAAAGCGGGGTGGTGATATTGTGAGCGGAAAACAAAGTAAATATAAATTAGCGTTCAAAGATTTCTTAGAAGGTGTTAAATACAAGGATATCGCGGATAAATATGGCGTATCTGTTAGCACTGTTAAATCATGGCGCAGCCGTTATTGGGAAGACATGATAAATGAAAAAGGTCTAAAAAATGTTTCGGAAAAGGTTGCAAAACTTCAAAAAAACAGAGAAAAAACGCTTAGAAATAAAATAAGAGATGATTTATATGAACAACTCGGCACGAACGGTATCATACACGCTCATTTTATGGATTTAGTAGAAGATTATATGTCATTTTGGGATATAAAAAACAGATTGATAGCTGATGTAAAAGATCGCGGTGTATCTGTACTAGGCGCTAATGGATTTATGAAAAAAAACGATAGCATTAACGAGTTGAATAAAACTAACACGCAAATGTTAAAGATTCTTAATGAGTTAGGACTTAAGGCGGTATGTGAGGATGATGACGATGCAGAAGTCTAATCTTCCTTATAAATATCATCCTTTCATTAGTGAGTACATGCATGCTGTGGAAAGCGGATCTATCCGTTCTTGTAATGAACAAAAACAATTAATGACCTTAGTTCGAAAAACTTTAGATGATCCAAATGTTTATGTTGATGTTCAAGCTATTGAGGATAGTGTTAATATCCCAGCTAAATATTTTCCATTCGAATTATTCGCATGGCAACGTTTTGTTAACGCTTGTGTGTTCGGCGTTCGTTATAAGGACACCAATCGTCTTGTTTGGAATCAAATATTAATACTGATGGGACGTGGCGGTGGTAAAAACGGATATGCCGGATATTTAAACTTCTATATGCTATCTAAACAGTTTGGTATAGATAGATATCACATTGAATGGATCGCGACATCTGAAGAACAAGCAAAAACTACATTCGATGACGTGAAGGAAGTAATAGAAAATCCTGCAAATAAGGTTTTAAAGAAATCATTTAGTGCTACAAAGGTACTAATTAAACATAAAACAAACAAATCTCACATGAAATTCAATACTTCTAATGCTAGAACGAAAGATGGACGACGTCCTGGATCAGTTTGGTTCGATGAAATTCATGAATATGAAGATTATAAGTCGATTAAAGTATTCCGTTCAGCCTTGGGTAAAGTTAAAGATGGACGAACTTTCTATTTAACAACGGATGGATATGTCCGAGGTGGTATGTAATGTTTGAAATTACTGTAATGATTGGAATTGTGGTTGGTCTTTCACAGATTGTAAAAACAATTGGATTACAAACAAAATATGTTCCGTTACTCAATTTAACGCTTGGCATTGTGCTAGGCGTTTTATTTATGGGCGGAGATATCAAAACAAATGTATTTCAAGGAATCATCATTGGACTGTCGGCAAGTGGATTATTTGACCACACAAAAATTATAAAAAAGGATGTTGATGCTAAATGAAAAAGACAATGAAACATATTACCTCGTTCCTTATGATTCTAGTACTTGCTGTTTCTTTTGCTACAAGTGCTTTTGCTGATAGAACACTTATTATTCCTGATTTACCGAAACAACCATACCGTTATGGTGTAGGTGCTTATGAGGGCGTTGTAGCACATTCTACAGCGACTGCAGAAGCTCCAGCTATTAACATTCAAAAATATGAGTCTCGAACATGGAGAAATGCATTTGTTCACTATGCAGTCGATTGGGACGAAACAATCCAAATTGCTGATACAAAATACATTGCTTATGGTGGCGGTCCTGCTGCTAATAAACGATTTGTACATGTAGAGTTATGCGAAACAGCGGACTATACAAAATTCAAGCGTTCTTATGAAAAGTATGTAAAACTTTTAGCAAAAATTTTAAAAGATAACAAGATATCTGTAGAAAAAGGATTATGGACGCATAGCGATGTAACACATTACCTTGGTGGTACAGATCATGAAGATCCAATTGATTACTTAAAGTCTCATGGCGTTTCAGAAGCTCAATTTAGAGCAGATGTACAACGAGCATACAATAATTCTAGTGCGGATGTTTCTGTTCCTGAGAAGCCATCTAAACCAGCGGAAGTACCAACAGCAGTAACAGACGGTATCGCCTATATTGAAGGTTACAACGTTAACTTACGTAAAGGACCAGGTACAAGCTATTCTAAGATTCGTCAATTAAACAAACCAGAATCTTATATTGTGTGGGCGGAAAAGGATGGTTGGTTAAATCTTGGTGGAGATCAGTGGGTTAAGAACGATCCATCTTATGTGAAGTTTAATAAGAAAAGCACAGTAGATTCTTCTATTGTTGGAAAGCGTGTTGTTTCAAAAGTTAACAATCTACGATTCTATGATGCTCCATCTTGGCAGGATAAAGATGTGGCTGGTTCTGTAGATGCAGGATTAGGATTCACAATTGATGCAAAAGTAAGTGTTAATGGTTCACCACAATATAAAGTTCACAATAGCAAAGGTAAAACATACTATGTAACAGCAAATGAAGCCTATGTGTATGTGAAGTAATTTTCTACAAAAGAATAGTTTGATGTATAACAAAGTCGCCCTTAATTGGACGGCTTTGTTATGTAATACGAAGAAAAGACCGCCTATTACGGGCGGTCGATTTTTACTAATGATTTTTTAATGCTTGTTTTAACGTTTCAACTGTTTGTTCAAGCCATTCTATAGGATTAAGTTTTAAAGAAGGAAAATAAATTTCAGTATAATATTCAATGAACGCTTCTTTTTCTTGCGTGGATAAATCACTTTTTAAAAATTCAGTTATGTACTTTACAGTATTTTCTATACACACTTTGTGAGCTTCTTCTATAAATTCATTTAAGGCTTTTTCTACTGTTCCCATATCTTGATGAAATGTTCCGTCTAAAAAATCACTTACTTCTTCATACATATAATCTTTATCATTCATAAGTATCCTCCTAAATTTCTATCTTACGGGATATCCTGTTCGAATATAACTTCCTTGTCCGTCTTTTTTTAAGATAATTTTAGCATTAGTTACCTCTAAAATATTTTCAGATCCTCTTACAATAGATCGACCAATAACTTCATCACCTCTATACCTAAACGCTAGAGTTGGCGGGCTGTAGGGATCATCTAACCACCTTTCTATTTTACGTATATTTCGAGGATTGGTTAACACTTCATCAGCAATTTTTTGGGCTGTTTCTAAATTATTAAAAGATGAAGACCCTGTGATATCGGGATCGTCTTTTAAGCGTTGAGCCAATGCTTCATTAGATATTTCAACATGCTTTTCCATTAAATGTCCACCTTTGTCTTCGTGTTGCTTTAAATCACCATCAAATACACGTGGACTATATTGGGTTGATCTATCTATGTTTTCAGCAGATAAAATAGTATCTTCAGCTTTTCTAAAATCAGGTGTATCAAATGCAGAGCGTATATTATTTCCGCCAGCGAAAGCAAACTCATTGTGATTACGATTGAATAAGGATGCAGCGTCTTGCAAGCTTTGATTAGCAGTTCGTGAAATCTCAGCTAATTTTGTGCCAGGGTTCAACATTGCAATTTTATCCACGCCTTTTGTTCCTACGAATAGTTGTCCAACAGCCAATATAGTATGACCAGCCGCGCTTCCATACCATGCTGCACCACTATACGAGTCACCATTGGTAACGTCACGATTCCAAGAATCAGAAATTGTTTGTTTTATCGCATTGAACGTCTCGACTGGGTGAGAAACGGCTTCAATCGTGTTATTAAATGTGTCAATTGGATGGATAACTGCATCTGCAAGTCCTAATAATTCATCACCTATAGCGTCGCCCACGCCCTTTTTTAAGTAATAGGGGACACCTAATCCAGATTTTTCAAAAGCAGATGCGATTTCATCATCTATAGTGTCTTTTATTTTATTCACATCTTTATACGCTGCATCGATACCATGTTTAAATTTATCATATAAAGACTCATCGGAATTTTGTACTTTACTAAGATCCTCATAAGTTTCCTTGAGACCATGCCAAACCTTGTCACGTAAAGATCCATCATTTTTCTCACTATTTAACTTACCACACATTGCTCCTTCTTCAAGATTTCCATCATATGAAGCATCTGCGGTACGGAATTTTTCGGCAATTCGTTTCAAATCCTCTTCCACTTTTATAATCGAATTGATAGATGTAAAAGCTTTTGGTCTTGCATCATTGAACATTTGAATGAACTGTTGGTTAGAGGCACCAATCCATTGAAAACACAAATGATCTATTTCATTACATAAATTATTATGTATAGATTCTAATGCGATCCTGGTATTACTTGCACGATTTGCAACATCTTCTAGCATTTCAGGTGTCACTTTGATTTGAACCATTTTTTTCCTTCCTCTCCCAATTAAAATTATAAGATAAATAGAAGAAAAGTAAATATATAAAATTTAGATTATATTAAGGGGGATTTATTTATAGAAGAAATATAAAAAAGTGCTAACAAGTTTGCAAACGAACTTGCTAACACCTATAAGAAATAGACATAAATTATCGCCGATATATCGTCTTTGAAAATAGCTTTAATCAGTTACATCATACATTTACGAAATGCTCATGAAAACAGTCTTAATATACGTGGTATTGTAATAATCTCAAGCGCAATTTGCGTTGAATATAGGAGTATTGGAGTTAAATCTAAAGCGAGTGTTAAAAGTATTATGAAGCTTGTAAGAATTACAAAACTACCCCAAAAGAAACTTTTTGAAGTGTTGCGGAAATCTTTTATTAAGGAAAAGAAAGAAAAAGATGCGGTAACAATAAGAATGAAAATTTTATACTTATCAGACATTATAACCCTCCCAAAGAACAGTGACTTATATTATACCGTATTTTTCAATATTATTATAAAAAGATTTTAAAGTGAATAATAAGAAAAAATAAAGCCATAACTTAAAACATTAGTTTAGGTTCTATTGTTTGAATTCTTTATTTTAGAAGGTATATAATTTGAAATTTAAAATTTTCCAAATGAATTACCATTTTTTATTTCTGATCCAACATCAGGTGCTCAATGAAATGGTATGAAAGATTATAGGCTAGTGATACGAGATTAAATAAGAGGAATCTGCGTGCAGCAAGAGTCCTAGCTCAGATTTCTACTAGAGAAAAGTATTTAGTTGGAGTTGGTATGTTAATAAAAAAAGGATGGATGTGGAAACTAAATATTCAAGACATTAAGGATAAAGGTCAGGAAATATAATTTGGTATTCTGGGAATAACCGGAGGTCCGTAGTTAAAGTTGCATAGAATTTGTATTTTGTTTCTAATTTTTCAATTGTTGTTAAGTGATGAGAACCTAGTCCACGCTGTACACTATGTTGAGAAAGAGTCGGCCCAATTTGTAATTTTCGTTTTTTCATTGCATCGTTCCATGGACTATAAAAAAATTTAAAAATAAAAGCAGGTTCTATGTAAATGTTATAAGGATAATGCGAACCATGTCTCCCGACTCTATAGTTCCCGTGCGAATTATTGTGAATTAATCTACCGTTAAGATATAGTTGATTTGGATTAGGTTGAATTATTATGCCATGGTAACGTTGTTTAACAAGCGGAGAACTATATCTTGGATTAGTGTAGCCATAAGTCGGATCATCAATCATCATAATCATTCTTATTGAAAACATATTGCCGCCCATAGTGTTAAGTGATTTGAAAAATTGTTCTTTATTATAACAGCATAGGAATTCTGTCGTATTTAATACCATTTTCCATCCTGTAAGTTCTCTTTCAATTTCCATAACTTCTTGATCAACTAAATAAGCATCAAATTCGAGTGATTTTGAGTTTCGTATTTCCCAATTAGGAGCGAATATTTTACAGATTTCAACTGACCGATCAGTGGATCCACGGTTAATAAGAATGCCGTGATCAAATAGCTTTGTATGGTGCATTAACCACCATGGAAGTAAATATTCTTCATTGTAAAAATGAGAAATTAAAGTAGTCTTAATCAAAATCACCTCCGCATTTAACCTGCTTCTTATTTAATATGATATGGAAGGAAACCTATTGTTAGAAGATTTCCTCTTAAAAGTTTTAAAACATATAGGGTATGTGGATGGATTAGTATATAAAGTAGTCTGATTGATGAAGAGTGGTATTAAAAAGTACAAAATCTAAAATGAGCATCGAATTAGTGTATAACGATTGAAACGGCACTGAAAACTAATAATACGGCCATAATGATGTTAAATAATTGGTTATGTTTTACTAATAATTTTTGGAATATTGAACCAAATAAACTCCAACTAAATGTACTCATTAAACCGACTACACCTAGAAATAATGAAAAAAGTATAAAACTTGAATATGAATTGTAGTAAGGGAGTATGAAAGTCGATACTACAGTCAGTCCGAATAAAATCCCTTTAGGATTAACGAATTGAAGAGAAATCCCAACTGTGAATAAGTTTTTATTATCTTTTTCAACGGGATTCGTACTGCTTTTACTAGTAAGTATTTTAATAGCTAAATATAACATATACGCTACACCTAAAATTTTTAAAGGGAATTCGATTATGGGTAAGATATTAAGTAGTACAACATTAAAGAAACTACATAAAGAAGTGAGGATGAAAAAACCAAAAGCTACTCCGAAGCAAAACTTCATGCTTCTTTTTAATCCGTGTTGATTTGCGTATGTCATCGCTAAAAAATTGTTAGGACCAGGTGTGAAGCTACTTATAAATACAAATAACAAAAAAGAAAATATAGGCATTTGGACCCCCCTAATTATTTGTGTGTGTTATAATGACTGAAAAGAACAATATAACGTGCGCTTTTTATTATACATAACGGTCGTTATATTGTATATAGTGTGGGAGTGTTTTTTATGGAAGAAATTCAACTTATATTGGCGAAAAATTTAAAAACTATAAGAGAAAAAGAAAAATTAAGTTTAGAAAAAGTTTCCCAATTAACGGGTGTGAGTAAAACGATGATTGGACAAATTGAAAGAGGGGAATCAAGCCCGACACTAACAACAATATGGAAAATTGCAAATGGCTTGAAAGTTTCTTTTACTTCTTTAATCAACAATCCTCAGCCTGATACGAAAGTGATTTTAAGAAAGGATATTCAAGTATTGTCTGAAGACAATGGAAAATATAAAGTGTATCCTTCTTTCCCTTTTCAAGATGATAGATATTTTGAAATGTATACAGTGGAAATAGAAACAGAAGGGAAATTAAGTTCAGAAGGGCATAAAGAAGGCGCAGAAGAATTTATAACGGTATTTGAAGGTGAATTGACAGTAAAAGTGAATAACTGTAAATATACATTAAATAGTGGAGATTCAATTCGTTTTAAGGCCGATAGATCACACTCTTATTATAATTTAGGGAAATCTTTGACTCGATTAAGCATGACAATTTATTATCCAACTGCATAAGTTTATATTTATAGTAACAAAAGATAAAACCATCTATAAGAGATGGTTTTTATTTTTTATCATTCACAAAAAAAGACACTCATCTGAGTGTCAACATAGTATTGCTCTCGCGTATAGGATTGGAGTACGTTTCTCAAATACGTATTGAGATGGTTCGTAAAAGAGAAACTGTCTTCATATTTAATGTAACATCGGTGGAAGTCAGTGTAAATTGATAATATATATACGGAAAATTTAGTATAGATAGTTTCTACTATGAATATAGTGCAATTTGTTCTTTAATGCGCCATCACTTTTATGAATTAATTGGGAGGTTTTTATCATGATAGACTTAGTATTTAATAATGTTTATTAGAAAAAGAATGAATCATTTTTTAATCGATTCGTATAATTGTTAGAGAGGCACCTGTTGAACCACCTCCAACCAAATTAACGATGTATAATAC
This sequence comes from Bacillus sp. AF62, assembly GCF_050312695.1. Taxonomy (NCBI): domain Bacteria; kingdom Bacillati; phylum Bacillota; class Bacilli; order Caryophanales; family Bacillaceae; genus Bacillus; species Bacillus sp. AF62. The sequence continues at coordinate 17,988 of NZ_JBNPJZ010000013.1, forward strand.
GCCGAATAATTGAAGGGAAATTGTATTATCGGCAATTAAATTATTGTTATAATTTGAAGTTGATATAGCGGGAGAAAAAATAGAACCAGGAAGTGGAGTAGAAGCGTTTAATAGTAGTTTTGTTCCAGTGAGTAGAGCAGTTGTCGTATTAACTTGATAGGTTAAAGGATATCTTCTGGTTACAGGAATTGTAAATATATCGTTTGAGGCGTTAACTGTAAAATTACCGAGGCTTTGGTTATTAGAAAGAGGAATATTAGTTCCACCTAATACCTAATGTATTATTAGCGAACATAGAGTTTGTTGTAACTATTGACCCAGTACTTCCGGTAGGTCCAGTACTTCCAGTAAGTCTGTATGGAAGAATAATTTCAAGAGCTATTAATACTAGTTCTTCTATTCTTTTTTCATTTTTATCTTGAATTTAAATCACCTCATTTTTAAATTAGAATGCAATAAGTTTCGTGTTTTTGGAATGGAACTATCATTTTATTATATTAATAGTAGTAGTTAAAGCAACGGTAAAATGTTTAATAACTGTATGAATCATTTGGAAAGAAAAAAGAATAGTTATGAAAGTATTCCTTAATAATAGACTCATACTTATGTAAGTTAATTAAAAATATGTGGAATGAGGAATTAAATTGAAGCGGAATGATAAATTATCAATAAATAAAGGTAAGATAGAACCTGAGAATATTGGACCTACATTTCCAGCTCTTCCACCAATATATATTCCAACAGGAGCAACGGGAGTAACAGGAGCAACGGGAGCAACAGAAGCAACGGGGGCAACAGGAGCAACAGGAGCAACAGGAGCAACAGGAATAACAGGAATAACAGGAGCAACAGGAGCAACAGGAATAACAGGAGCAACGGGAGCAACGGGGGCAACAGGAATAACAGGAGCAACAGGAGCAACAGGAGTAACAGGAGCGACAGGAGCAACAGGAGCAACGGGAGCAACGGGAGCAACGGGAGCAACAGGAGCAACGGGAGCAACGGGAGCAACGGGAGCAACAGGAGCAACGGGGGCAACAGGAATAACAGGAGCAACAGGAGCAACGGGGGCAACAGGAACAACGGGAGCAATGGGAGCAACGGGAGCAACGGGAGCAACGGGAGCAACAGGAGCAACGGGAGCAACGGGAGTAACAGGAACAACGGGAGTAACGGGAGCAACAGGAACAACGGGAGCAACAGGAGCAACAGGAGCAACGGGTGTAACAGGAGCAACAGGTCCTACTGGGGGGATTGGCCCTATAACAACAACTAATTTGTTATTTTACACTTTTTCAGATGGAGAGAAACTTATATATACAGATGCAGATGGCATAGCTCAATATGGTACAACGAATATACTTTCACCTAGTGAGGTTTCGTATATAAATTTGTTTATCAATGGAATTTTGCAACCACAACCATTCTATGAAGTTAGTACTGGTAAACTAACTTTATTGGATAACCAACCACCATCGCAAGGTTCTTCAATTATTTTACAATTTATTATTGAGGGTGTTGCAAAACTAAAATAAATATGCAATGTTATGAATCAGAAAAACTAGCTGAACATGCAATAGATAG